>BADC01000302.1 GCA_000333435.1 Corynebacterium-like bacterium B27
CGCCGACAACAAGCTCTACGGCAACCTGGGTCACCTCGCGTCGGTCAAGCGGCGGCACGAGGGCATGCAGATCGCCGTCGGTGGCTGCCTGCCCCAGAAGGACAAGAACGTCATTCTCGACAAGGCGCCCTGGGTCGACGTCGTGTTCGGCACGCACAACATGGGGGCGCTGCCCAGCCTCCTCGAGCGGGCACGGCACAACGACGCGGCGCAGATCGAGATCCTCGAATCGCTCGAGACCTTCCCGTCCACGCTGCCCACCAAGCGCGACTCCACCTACAGCGGCTGGGTGTCGGTCTCCGTCGGCTGCAACAACACCTGCACGTTCTGCATCGTGCCGTCGCTCCGCGGCAAGGAGAAGGATCGCCGACCGGGCGAGGTCCTCGCCGAGGTGCAGGCGCTGGTCGACGACGGGGCGATCGAGGTCACGCTGCTCGGCCAGAACGTCAACTCCTACGGCGTGGAGTTCGGCGACCGCTTCGCGTTCGGCAAGTTGCTCCGGGCGGCCGGTGCCATCGAGGGGTTGGAACGCATCCGCTTCACGAGCCCGCACCCGGCGGCGTTCACCGACGACGTGATCGACGCGATGGCCGAGACACCCTCGGTCATGCCGCAACTGCACATGCCGCTGCAGTCGGGCTCCGATCGTATCCTGCGGGCGATGCGCCGCTCGTACCGGTCGGCGAAGTTCCTCGGCATCCTCGACCGGGTGCGGGAGAAGATTCCGAACGCGGCGATCACGACCGACATCATCGTGGGCTTCCCCGGGGAGACCGAGGAGGACTTCCTCGAGACGATGCGGGTGGTGGAGGAGGCGCGGTTCGCGTCGGCGTTCACCTTCCAGTACTCCATCCGCCCCGGCACGCCGGCGGCGACCCTGCCCGACCAGGTGCCGCACGAGGTGGTGCAGGAGCGCTACGAGCGGCTGGTGGCGCTCCAGGAGCACATCTCGTTCGAGGAGAATCAGAAGCTTGTAGGCACGAAGGTCGAGCTCGTCGTGGCCAACGGCGAGGGTCGCAAAGACACCGAGACCCACCGCCTCAGCGGTCGCGCCCGCGACAGCCGGCTCGTGCATTTCGAGCTTCCGGCGGGTTCGGCGCGGCCTCGGCCCGGCGACGTCGTCACCGTCACCATCACGCAGGCCGCGCCGTTCCACCTCATCGCCGACAGCGACGGTTCCCCGCTCGCCGTACGCCGCACCCGAGCGGGCGACGCCTGGGATCGCGCGGAGGCTGCGTCCTGCGCCGTCCCCACGCCGGCAGGCGACTCGGCATCGGCCACCGCCCCCGGCCGCGTCTCGCTCGGCCTCCCCGCTCTCCGCGTCGGTGCCCCGACCGTCGTTCCTGAAGCCGTCGCCGCGCCCCTCATCGACGACCCGCGCGTCACCACGACCCCGATTTACAGCGCCACCGACGACCTCCGCGCCTAGCCCATGTCCGACGCCCACCCCGTCGGCGCCCACCCCGACGGCGCCGGGTCACCCGAGGCCGCGCGCACGAACGCCGGCGCCGCCACCGGCAGAGCCCACCCCCCCGGCTCCTCCGCGCCCAGCGCCATGTCGGACGCCGGCCCCGTCGATGCCGGTTTCCCCGGGGCCCGCCCCGACTCTGCCGTGCGAGCATCGACGGATGCACACCACCCCACGGAACTCATCGCCGTGGTCGGGGCGACCGGCACCGGCAAGTCCGACCTGTCCCTCGACATCGCCGAGCGGATCGCGGCGGCCGGCGGCGGCGCCGAGGTCGTCAACGCCGACGCCATGCAGCTCTACCGCGGGATGGACATCGGCACGGCCAAACTCACCGTGGCCGAGCGCCGCGACATCCCGCACCAACTCCTCGACGTGCTCGACGTCACCGACGAGGCCTCCGTCGCCGCTTATCAACGCGATGCGCGCGCCGCGGTCGATGCCATCCTCGCTCGCGGCCGCACGCCCATTCTGGTCGGCGGCTCCGGCCTCTACGTCTCGTCGGTGCTCTTCGACTTCCAGTTCCCGGCGCGCGACGACGCCCTTCGCGCGCGCCTCGAAGCCGACCTCGACCAGCTCGGCGCCCGGGCCCTGTACGACCGCCTGAAGGCGATCGATCCCGCCGCTGCCGCTGCCATCGGCCAGTTCAATGGCCGTCGTATCGTGCGCGCACTCGAGGTCGTCGAACTGACGGGACGACCGGTCACCGGCACCCTGCCCGAGGTGCCGTCGTTCTGGCGGCCGACCACGATCATCCGGCTCGGCATCGATCGGGCCGCCCTCGTGCCCCGGCTCGATCAGCGGGTGGAACGGATGTGGGCCGCCGGACTCGTCGCCGAAGCCGACGCCCTCCAGGCCGCCGGGCTCCGCGAGGGCACCACGGCGTCCCGCGCCATCGGCTACGCGCAGGCGCTCGCGCAGCTCGACGGCACCATGAGCGAGGCCGAGGCCATCGCCGAGGCGCAGGCCCTGACCCGCCGCTACGCCCGACGCCAGGTGAGCTGGTTCAAGCGCTACCCCGATGCCCTCGACGTCGACGCCCTGGCGCCGTCTGCCCTGGCTTCCGCTGCGGCGAAGGCCACGACCTCCCTCGCCCGATCCACCCCACGCCGACCCGTCAGTTGAGGTTGGTATGCGCGCCGGATACCAACCAGTTGTGACGGGTCGACGCTCCCTGCCTCGGGCTGGAGCCCGCGGCGCGCCCCCTAGACTTGTCCCATGCCAGCCGACCTCCACTTCACCAAGGGCCAGGGCACCGGAAACGACTTCGTGCTCTTCTCCGACCCCGACGGCGAGATCGACCTCAGCCCCACCCAGATCGCCGCGATCTGCGACCGCCACTTCGGCGTCGGGGCCGACGGCATCCTCCGGGTCGTGCGCTCCCGCAGCCTCGAGGCGGGTGCCGCGGCGCTGGCCGAAGACCCGGCCGCCGAGTGGTTCATGGACTACTACAACGCCGACGGCTCGCTCTCCGAGATGTGCGGCAACGGCATCCGGGTCTACACGCGCTACCTGATCGAGAACGGTCTCGCGACTCTCGCACCCGGCGAGACCCTCGTCATCGGCACCCGCGGCGGCGTGCGCGACGTACAGCTGAACAAGCTCGGCTTCCAGGTCGACCTCGGCCGCTGGCGCCTCGACGGCGGCGAGCCGCTGGTGCGCGCGAAGAACCTGCAGGTGGCCCGCCCGGGCCTCGGCATCAACCTCGGCAACCCGCACGTGGTGGTGGCACTGGCCGACGACGACGAGCTCGACGAGGCCGACCTCACCTTCATCCCGCACCTCGAGCCGGCGCCGATCGATGGCGCGAACGTCGAGTTCGTCGTACCGGGCGAGCCGCTCGTGCGCGACGGCGTGGGGCACATCCGGATGCGCGTGCACGAACGCGGCAGCGGTGAGACGCTGTCCTGCGGCACCGGTGCGGCGGCGGCCGCCC
>BADC01000301.1 GCA_000333435.1 Corynebacterium-like bacterium B27
GGTCGACATCGACTCCCTGCTGGTCTCGCAGCCCGACACGGGGGAGCAGGCGCTCGAGATCGCCGACATGCTCGTGCGCTCGGGGTCGATCGACCTCATCGTCATCGACTCGGTGGCGGCGCTCGTGCCCCGCGCCGAGATCGAGGGCGAGATGGGTGACTCACACGTCGGCCTCCAGGCCCGCCTGATGTCGCAAGCCCTCCGCAAGCTCACCGGTGGCCTCAACCAGACCAACACGACGATGATCTTCATCAACCAGCTGCGCGAGAAGATCGGCGTGTTCTTCGGCAGCCCCGAGACCACGGCCGGTGGTAAGGCGCTGAAGTTCTATGCCTCGGTGCGGCTCGACATCCGGCGCATCGAAACCCTCAAGGAGGGCACCGAGGCCGTGGGCAACCGCACCCGGGTCAAGGTCGTGAAGAACAAGATGGCGCCGCCCTTCAAGCAGGCCGAGTTCGACATCCTCTACGGCGTCGGAATCTCCCGCGAGGGCAGCCTGATCGACTTCGGTGTCGAGCACGAGATCGTGCGCAAGTCCGGTGCCTGGTACACCTATGACGGCGACCAGCTGGGGCAGGGCAAGGAGAACTCGCGCCGCTTCCTGAAAGAGAACCCCGATGTGGCGCTCGAGATCGAGAACAAGATCCTCGCCAAGCTGGGCGTCGGAGCCGCCGGTGCGGGTGCCGCAGCTGATGCTGCCGGTGCCGGCAACGTCGAGTCCATCGAGACCAAGCTCGCATCGCGAAAGGGTGCGTAGGGCGACATGAACGACATCGTCAGCCTGGACTCGGTGCGGCGGGGGCGTGGTCGCGAGCGCGGTCGCGTCGTGCCGGCCGAGTCCGGCGCTGAGGTGGAGTCCGAGGTCGTGGTGAGTCACGACGCGGTCGATGAGTGGTACTCCGCGGAGCCTGAGACGCATTCCGCGCAGCCCGAGGCACGGAAGACGGCGCGCTCGTCGAATCACCCCGCCGGCCGGGCTCGCGCGGTCGATGTCCCGCCGGTCGCCGTGCAACCCATCGCGGTGTTGCCCGTCGCCCCCCAGCTCAGCGACGAAGAGCGCCTCGACCGGGTGAGCGACACCGTGATCCGGGCGCTCGGCCGCCGCCAGCTCTCCGCCGATGAGACCCACGCGTTGCTCATGGCGCAGGGCGCTTCCGACGAAGAGGCGGTGGTGCTCGTGGCGCGGTACGAAGAGCTGGGGTACCTCAACGACCTCGCGCTGGCCGAGTCGCTCGTCGAACGCCTGAGCGAGCGCAGCCACAAGAGCCGTGCGGTCATCTCGCGCGAACTCATCGCGCGCAAGATCCCCATGGCGTTCGTGGAGGCGGCGCTCGAGCAACTCGACGAGAGCGAGGAGTTCGAGCGCGCGCTCGAGGCCGGCATCAAGCGGGCCGGCCAGCTGTCGTCCTACGACGACGTCACGGCCGAGCGCCGGCTGATGGGGTTTCTCACCCGGCGCGGGTACACCTCGGGAGTGGTGCGTGAGGCCACGAAGCGGGCGCTGGCCGAGCGCAACAAGCGTTCGAGCGGGCCGCGGTTCCGCTGAGCTCGCGCAGGTTTGCCCGCGTAAGTTTCGTAGACTGGTGCGATCATGAGCA
>BADC01000300.1 GCA_000333435.1 Corynebacterium-like bacterium B27
CGAGCCGGTCCGCATCGGCCGTTCCGGGGCTCCGCGGTGAAGATCAGGATGCGCAGGTCGTCGCCCGCGACCACGAGCGTGTCGCAGTCGAGCCGGATGCGCCCGACCGCCGGATGCTCGACCACCTTCTCGCGACCGGGCTCCCGCGCGGGGTCGAGCCCCGGGTCGTCCCACAGCGTGGCGAAGCGCGGCTCACGGTGGTCACCGGCCTCGACTACCTCTGGCAGGCCTGGCGGCTCAACCGCACCCCGCCGGCCGCACGATGACGGGCGAGGCGGATGCGCGGGCCGAGCGCATCGTGCGCGCCCTCACGGCGCGGCACGTCACCATCGCGGTAGCCGAGTCGCTCACCGGTGGCCTCCTCACGGCCGCCTTCGTGGCGGTGCCCGGCGCATCCGTGGTGCTGCGCGGGGGAGTGGTGGCCTACGACACCGCCATCAAGCACAGCGTGCTCGGGGTCGACGCGGAGGTGCTCGCGGCGCACGGGCCGGTGCATCCGGATGTGGCGATGCAGATGGCCGCCGGCGTGCGAACGGCACTCGCCCTCGACGGTGTGGAGTCGGAGATCGGCCTCTCCACCACGGGTGTGGCCGGGCCGGATGCACAGGACGGGCATCCGCCGGGAACCGCGTTCGTGGGCGTCGCCGTGGGAGCCACGGTGCGGAGTTTCGCGCTGCAACTGCCGGGCGACCGCAACACCGTGCGGGCCTCCGTGGTGCAGGAGGCGCTGCGCTTCCTGGAAGAATCCCTGTGAGCTTCGAGGCGGGGAATGCGGCGCGTTTCGATCTCGTTACATCTGATGTCATTCACAAGATATGTCCAGTCCCAGTCGTTTAGAGTTTCTGCTACGAACCACAGCCGAGAGGCCGGTTCGGTGCCACTCGAAAGACCGTGACGGGAACGCAAGGAGGGTCCAGTGATTCTAGTTCGTCAGGAAATCGGCGACGTGCTTCGGGACTTCCGCCTGCAGAAGGGGCGCACCCTTCGTCAAGTGGCAAGTAAGGCGAGCGTCGCGCTCGGCTACCTGAGCGAGGTCGAGCGGGGCCAGAAAGAGGCCTCGAGCGAGATCCTCGCATCGGTCGCGGAGGCGCTCGACACCCCGATCTCCGTCATCATGCGTGAGGTCGGCGATCGTCTCGCCGTCGTCGAGGGCATCGATCCGATCCCCGACACGATTCCCGACGAGTTCGTGGCCGACTTCGACGCCGACCTCGTGGCTCGCTGATTGCGACTCAGCGAGTTCAGGCAGGCCGTCGTCGATGAGTTCGGCGAAGCGTACGGCCAGGTCGTCACCAACGATCTCGTGCTCGTGGAGCTCGGTGATCGAACTCCCCAGTCGGCGTTGAAGGCAGGTGTCTCTCCGCGAGAGGTGTGGCTCGCGGTCTGCCGGGCGGCGGATGTTCCGCCGTCGCGCTGGCACGGAGCGGGATTGCCCGCTCAACCCAGAAGCTGAAACGAAGGCCCCCGGATGCGTCCGGGGGCCTTTGTCGTGCGAGTCGGGCCTCACGGGCCCGCTGCTTCGAAGATCCAGTCGAGACACGCCGTGCTTTTCTCGAAGATCTGTTCGAGAGCGAGTAGTGTTCTGCACATCGGGAGCTTCGGTGAAAGTTCTCCACAGATCGGATGCGAGTCGGCGCGATGTCGGTGGGTGTCCGTACCGTGGTGATCGTTCGACGAACTCCCGTAACGCCCTGTCGTCGCCCTCGCGGATAGCTCGGACGCACACGACAGCCTGTGGGCACACCATCGCAGCCGAGAGGCCGCACACCGACAGAAAGAAGACCGAAATGCCGTCAGACGCCAATCGCGAAAAAGCTCTGGAGACCGCGCTCGCCCAGATCGACCGTCAGTTCGGCAAGGGGTCGGTGATGCGCCTCGGCAGCGACGAGCGCGCTCCTGTCGAGGTCGTTCCCACGGGGTCGATCGCGCTCGACGTGGCGCTCGGCATCGGGGGTCTGCCCCGAGGCCGCATCGTCGAGATCTACGGTCCGGAGTCGTCGGGTAAGACCACGCTCACGCTGCACGCCATCGCCAACGCGCAGCGCGCCGGCGGCATCGCAG
>BADC01000299.1 GCA_000333435.1 Corynebacterium-like bacterium B27
CCGGGGCGCCGTTGGCGACCCGGTTGCTCGACGATTCGGGCACCGAAGCGCTCCCCGCCTTCTCCGGAGCGTCCATCCCCACAGAGCCGGTCGACGACGCGCCGGCCGACGACGCTTTCACGCTTGCCGCGCTGCCCGAGCGCGACGCGGCGAACTACCGTCTCCCCGCCTCGTCGAACCTCGCCGCGGGTGGGCCCGCGAAGGCCCGGTCCGAGGCGAACGACGAGATCGTGCGGGCGATCACCGACGTGCTGAAGCAGTTCAACGTCGACGCCACGGTCACCGGCTTCTCCCGCGGCCCCACCGTCACGCGCTACGAGATCGAGCTCGGCCAGGGCGTGAAGGTGGAGCGCGTCACCGCGCTCAGCAAGAACCTCGCCTACGCGGTCGCCTCGAACGAGGTGCGCATCCTCTCGCCCATCCCGGGCCGCAGCGCCATCGGCATCGAGATCCCGAACACCGACCGCGAGACGGTGGTGCTCGGTGACGTGCTGCGGTCGTCGAAGGCGCTGAACGACACGCATCCGATGACCATCGGCGTCGGGAAGGACGTCGAGGGCAAGTTCGTGCTCGCCAACCTCGCGAAGATGCCTCACCTCCTGGTGGCCGGCTCCACCGGCTCGGGCAAGTCGAGCTTCGTCAACTCGATGGTCACCTCCATCCTCATGCGGGCGAAGCCCAGCGAGGTGCGCATGGTGCTCATCGACCCGAAGCGGGTCGAGCTCACGGCCTACCAGGGCGTGCCGCACCTCATCACCCCCATCATCACGAACCCGAAGAAGGCCGCCGAGGCGCTCTCCTGGGTCGTGAAGGAGATGGACATGCGGTACGACGACCTCGAGAGCTTCGGCTTCCGGCACATCGACGACTTCAACCGCGCTGTCATCAACGACGAGATCCAGCTCCCACCGGCTTCGCAGCGAGTGCTGAAGCCCTACCCCTACCTCCTCGTCGTGGTCGATGAGCTCGCCGATCTCATGATGGTGGCTCCGCGCGACGTCGAAGACTCGATCGTGCGCATCACCCAGCTGGCCCGCGCATCCGGAATCCACCTCGTGCTGGCCACGCAGCGTCCGTCGGTCGACGTCGTCACCGGCCTCATCAAGGCCAACGTGCCCTCGCGGCTCGCCTTCGCGGTGACGAGCGTCACCGACTCGCGCGTCATCCTGGATCAGCCGGGTGCCGACAAGCTGATCGGGCAGGGCGATGCGCTCTTCCTCCCGATGGGGTCGTCGAAGGCCATCCGGGTGCAGGGCGCCTGGGTGAGCGAGGGCGAGATCGCGAAGGTCGTCGAGCACGTCACCCGTCAGGCGCGGCCCGAGTACCGCGACGACGTGGCGGTGACGGCCGAGAAGAAGAACATCGACTCCGACATCGGCGACGACCTCGAGGTGCTGCTCGCGGCCGCCGAGATCGTCATCACGACGCAGTTCGGCTCGACCTCGATGCTGCAGCGCAAGCTCAAGGTCGGTTTCGCGAAGGCCGGGCGGCTGATGGACCTGCTCGAGTCGCGCGAGATCGTGGGTCCGTCGGAGGGCTCGAAGGCGCGCGACGTGCTCGTGACGGCCGAGCAGCTGCCCGAGGTGCTCGCCATGCTGCGGGGAGAGACGGGCGGCCCGGCGCAGGCCCCGGCCGCACCGGCCTATCGCGGTGTGACGGATGCGCCATCCGCCGCCCTCGACCAGTACCCTGAAGTGGAAGGCGAATCAGACGAGGATGCCTGGGGGCTGACCGGCAGGGAGTGATCGCGTGACGTCGACCGACGGAACCACCGGAAGAGCGGCGCGGCCCAGCAACTGGAACCTGCCGAACGCGATCACGATCGTCCGCATCCTGCTCGCGCCGGTCTTCTTCATCATGCTGCTCGTCGACAACGGGCAAGACGGCTGGCTCCGTTGGGCGGCCGCCGTGCTCTTCATCCTCGCCATCGCCACCGACGGGATCGACGGGCACATCGCCCGCAGTCGTGGCCTCGTGACGGATCTCGGCAAACTGCTCGACCCCATCGCCGACAAGGTGCTCACGGGTGCCGCGCTGATCGGCCTGTCGATCCTCGCCGAGCTGCCCTGGTGGGTCACTATCGTCATCCTCGTGCGCGAGGTGGGCATCACGGTGTGGCGCTTCGTGCAGCTGTCCGATCGCGTCATCCCGGCCTCCCGGTGGCGGCAAGCTCAAGACGCTGGTGCAGTCGATCGCCATCTCGCTC
>BADC01000298.1 GCA_000333435.1 Corynebacterium-like bacterium B27
GAACGAGATGATGGATCCCGAGATCGTGCCGAAGCTCCTGGCCGCCGGCACCATCGAGGTGGCACCCCTCGCCTACATGCGCGGGCGCACCCTGAACAACTCCTTCATCGTGCTCGACGAGGCACAGAACACCACCCCCGAGCAGATGAAGATGTTCCTCACCCGGCTCGGCTTCGGCTCGAAGATGGTGGTCACGGGCGACATCACGCAGGTCGACCTGCCCACCGGCACCAGTGGCCTGCAGGTCGTGACGCGCATCCTCGACCGGATCGACGACATCCATTTCGCCACGCTCACGAGCGCCGACGTGGTGCGGCACACGCTGGTGGGGCAGATCGTCGACGCCTACACCAAATACGATCAGGTGCAGATGGCGCGCCGGGAGAACGCCGGCCACGGGCCGGAGTTCGGCTCCGAGCGCGACCGTCGGTACAACCGCAGCAAACGTTAGGGTCACCGTGTCGATAGAGGTCAACAACGAGTCGTCGGTGCCGGTCGACGAGACGGCACTGCTGCGCCTGGCGAGCTACGCGCTCGACCAGATGCACGTGCACCCCGACGCCGAGCTCGCGATCGTGCTGGTCGACGAAGCGGCCATGGAACAACTGCACGTGCAATGGATGGACGAGCCGGGCCCCACCGACGTGCTGAGCTTCCCGATGGACGAGCTGCGCCCCGGCACCGAAGACCAGCCCACCCCGGCGGGCCTCCTCGGCGACGTCGTGCTCTGCCCCCAGGTGGCCGAGTCGCAGGCGCAGACGGCGGGTCACTCCACCCTCGAAGAGCTGCTGCTGCTCACCACGCACGGCATCCTGCACCTGCTCGGGTTCGATCACGCCGAGCCCGAGGAGGAGAAGGAGATGTTCGGCATCCAGCGCGACATCCTGGTGGGCTTCGCGATGAGTGAGCGTCGCCGCCCGGCATGACCATCGTCCTGTTCCTGATCGCGGCGTTCGTCCTGGTGGCGTTCGGCGGGCTGTTCGCCGCCGTCGACTCGGCGATGCTCTCGCTCTCGCGGTCGGACATCCTGGAACTCGCCGAGCGCTACCGCGCCAAGCGCTCGCTGCGCGCCATCGCCGACGACCCGGGTGCGCACGTGAACGCCGTGAACTTCGCGCGCGTCGTCTTCGAGACCACCGCCGCGGTGCTCGTCACGATCGCCCTCGCGTTCTCCATCGACATCCTGTGGCTCGCGCTCGTGCTGTCGGCGCTCATCATGACCGCGGTGTCGTTCGTGCTGGTGGGCTCGAGCCCCCGCAGCGTCGGGCGCGTGCACTCCCGCGCGGTGCTGCGGTACGGCGCCGTTCCGGTGCACCTCGTGCGCGTGGTGCTCGGGCCGGTGGCGAGCGCTCTCGTGGCCATCGGCAACCGGGTCACGCCCGGCCGGCCGCGCTCGGGCACCTTCTCCTCCGAGGAGCAGCTGCTCAGCATGGTCGACGAGGCCACCGAACTCGCGGTGCTCGAAGAGGACGACCGCGAACTCATCCACTCCATCATCGAGTTCAACGACACGGTGGTGCGCGAGGTGATGATCCCGCGAACCGACATGGTCACCCTCGAAGACGATGCGACGGTGGGGCACGGCCTCGGTCTCTTCCTGAGCAAGGGGGTCTCGCGCATCCCGGTGGTCGAGGACGACGACGTCGACAAGATCTCGGGGGTGCTCTACCTCCGCGATGCGGCACGCCTGAGCTACGAGCGACCGGACGAGGTCGACCAGATGCCGGTGAGCACGCTCGCCCGGCCCGCCCTGTTCATCCCGGAGTCGAAGAAGGTCGACGACACGCTGCGCCAGATGCAGCTCGAGTCGAACCACCTGGCGATGGTGGTCGACGAGTACGGCGGAATCGCCGGTCTCGTCACCCTCGAAGACCTGATCGAGGAGCTCGTCGGCGACATCTCCGACGAGTACGACCGCGACGTCGTCGAGGTCGAGGAGCTCGGCGACGAGCGTTACCGGGTGAGTGCTCGGCTGCCGGTCGACGAGCTGGGCGAGCTGTTCGACCTCGAGCTCGACGACGACGACGTCGACTCGGTGGGGGGTCTCCTCGGGAAGGCCCTCGGCCGGCTCCCCGTCGCGGGCTCGGTGGCTCGCGTCGGCGGGCTCGAACTCACCGCCGACCGGGTCGACGGTCGCCGCAAACGGCTGGTGACCGTGATCGTGCGTCGCGATCCGGAAGCACCGGCGCCGGTGTCGACGAACACGGGCCCCACCCGCAAGGTCAGCCCCTCGAAGGAGAACGCATGAGTGACGCCGTAGCAGACGACGACTTCCGGGCCGGGTTCGTGACCTTCGTCGGCCGGCCGAACGTCGGCAAGTCGACGCTCACGAACGCCCTGGTGGGGGAGAAGGTCGCCATCACCAGTTCGAAGCCGCAGACCACGCGGCAGGCCATCCGCGGCATCGTGCACGACCCGGCCGGGCAGCTGATCGTGGTCGACACCCCGGGAATGCACCGGCCGCGCACCCTCCTCGGTGAACGACTCAACTCCCTCGTGCAGTCCACGCTCGGCGACGTCGACGTCATCGGGTTCTGCCTGCCGGCCGACGAGAAGCTCGGCCCGGGCGACCGGTACATCAACGACCAGCTCGACGCCTACCCCGGTGCCAAGAAGATCGCCATCGTCACCAAGATCGACTCGGCGTCCAAGCAGCAGGTCGGCGAGCAGCTGCTCGCGGTGTCGGAACTGCGGGACTGGGAGACCATCGTGCCGGTGTCGGCCACCGACCGCATCCAGCTCGACGTGCTGACCCGGGAGATCATCCGCCTGCTGCCCCGCTCCGAGAAGCTCTACCCCGACGACCAGATCACCGACGAGGGGCTCGAGTCGCGCATCGCCGAACTCATCCGCGAGGCCGCTCTCGAAGGGGTGCGCGACGAGCTGCCGCACTCGATCGCGGTCACGATCGACGACATGACCGAGCGTGACGACCGCGACCTGGTGGAGATCTACGCGAACCTGTTCGTCGAGCGCGACAGCCAGAAGGGCATCATCATCGGCCCGAAGGGGTCACGGCTCGGCGAGGTCGGGTCGCGGGCGCGCGCCGAGATCGAACCGTTGCTGGGGCGGCAGGTGTACCTGAACATCCGGGTGAAGGTGGCCAAGGACTGGCAGCGTGATCCGAAACTGCTCGGCCGGCTGGGGTTCTGAATCGCACGCCGCAGAGAGGCGATAGCCTGGTGATCGTGTCTACCGCAGAGAACCCGTTCGGCCAGGTGCTGGTCGCCATGGTCACCCCGTTCACCGCCGATGGCGAAGTGGATTGGCCCGGGGTCGAGAAGCTCATCGACGACCTCATCACGGGCGGCGCCGACGGCATCGTCGTCTCGGGCACCACCGGTGAGACGTCGACGCTCACCGACCCGGAGAAGATCCGGCTCGTCGAGGTGGGCAAAGACGTCGCGGCCGGTCGCGCCAAGATCATCACGGGCGGCGGCTCGAACGAGACCGCGCACGCCATGCAGCTCGCTCGCCAGAGCGAGAAGGCGGGGGCCGACGGCAACCTCGTCGTCACGCCGTACTACAACAAGCCGACGCAGGCGGGCATCCTCACGCACTTCCGCATGATCGCGGATGCGACCGACCTCCCGGTCATCCTCTACGACATCCCCGGCCGCACGGGCGTGCCCATCAAGTACGAGACCATCCTGCGGCTGGCGAAGCACCCGAACATCCTGGCCGTCAAAGACGCCAAGGGCGATTTCAGCGAGGTCAGCCGGGTGCTGAACCAGACCGATCTGCTCTACTTCTCGGGCGACGACGCCAACGTGCTGCCGCACCTCTCGATCGGTGCCGTCGGCCTCATCGGCGTGACCGCGAACGTCGCCCCCGCGCCGTACCGCACCATCGTCGACGCCGTGAACGCCGGCGATCTCGCCACGGCGACCGCGGCCCACCAGTCGCTCGAACCGCTGGTGCGGGCGATCATGACCCACGTCCCGGGCACCGTCGCGGCGAAGTACATCCTGCACGGCCTCGGCCGCATCGGGAGCCCGCGGGTGCGGCTGCCGCTCGTCGGCCCCGAGGAGTGGGAGGCCGCGCAGATCGAGAACGAGGTCGATCTGGTGCAGGGCATCGAGGGCCTGAAGCTGAAGAAGTTCCGGCCCGACCGCAACGCCGCCGCGGGCGGGGCCCTGCCCAAGGTGGCGGGCACGACGCGCTGAGCACGACCACCGCATCCGTCACACGCACCGCATCCGCAACCAGCAAGGAGGGCCCCATGCAGAGCCCGATAGCAGAACCACCGGCGCTCGAGGCCGGCACCCTTCGCATCACCCCCGTCGGCGGGCTGGGCGAGATCGGTCGCAACATGACCGTGTTCGAGTACGAGGGCAAGCTCCTCGTCGTCGACTGCGGCGTGCTCTTCCCCGAGGAGACCCAGCCGGGCGTCGACCTCATCCTGCCCGACTTCAGCATCGTGCGCGACCGGCTCGACGACGTGGTGGGCATCGTGCTCACGCACGGTCACGAAGACCACATCGGCGCGGTTCCCTACCTGCTCAAGCTGCGCGAGGACATCCCGCTGATCGGCTCCGCGCTCACCCTCGCGCTGGTCGAGGCGAAGCTCAAGGAGCACCGGATCACGCCGTACACCTTCGACGTGACCGAGGGACAGGTCGAGAACCTCGGCCCGTTCGAGTGCGAGTTCGTCGCCGTGAACCACTCGATCCCGGATGCGCTGGCGGTGGCCATCAAGACGCCGGCCGGTGTCGTGCTGCACACCGGCGACTTCAAGATGGACCAGCTCCCGCTCGACGAGCGGCTCACCGATCTCCGCGCCTTCGCCCGGCTGGGCGAGGCGGGGGTCGACCTCTTCCTGGTCGACTCCACGAACGCCGACGTGCCGGGGTTCACGCCGCTGGAGCGGGACATCGGGCCGGTGCTCGAGTCGATCATCGAGCGCGCACCGCGCCGGGTGATCGTGGCGAGCTTCTCGAGCCACGTGCACCGCGTTCAGCAGGTGCTCGACGCCGCCGCGGCGCACGGCCGGCGGGTGGCCCTGCTCGGTCGCTCGATGGTGCGCAACATGACCATCGCCGCCGAGCTCGGCTACCTCAAGGTGCCGGACGGCGTGCTCGTCGATTTCAAGAAGGCCGGCGACATCCCCGACGACAAGATCGTCTACATGTCCACCGGGTCTCAGGGCGAGCCGATGGCGGTGCTGTCGCGCATGGCCAACCTCGAGCACCAGATCGAGGTCGGGGAGGGCGACACCGTCATCCTCGCCTCGAGCCTCATCCCGGGCAACGAGAACGCGGTCTACCGCGTCATCAACGGCCTCACGAAGCTCGGCGCCAACGTGGTGCACAAGGGCAACGCGAAGGTGCACGTTTCGGGGCACGCGGCAGCCGGTGAACTGCTCTACTGCTACAACATCCTGAAGCCCAAGAACGTGCTGCCGGTGCACGGTGAGTACCGCCACCTGGTGGCGAACCAGAAGCTCGCGATCGAGACCGGGGTGCCGGCCGAGAACACGTTCATCGCCGAGGATGGCACGGTGATCGACCTCCGCGGCGGGGTCGCGCGGGTGGTCGGGCAGCACGACCTCGGTTACGTCTACGTCGACGGCTCGACGGTCGGCGAGATCACGGATGCCGACCTCAAAGACCGCCGCATCCTCGGCGAAGAGGGGTTCATCTCGATCATCGTCGTCGTCGAGGCGCAGACCGGTCGCATCGTCGTGGGCCCCGAGATCCACGCGAAGGGGTTCGCCGAGGACGAGTCGGTGTTCGACGCCGTCAAGCCCAAGATCAGTGCGGCGCTCGCCGAGGCGGCGCAGAACGGGGTGCGCGAGCCGTACGCCCTGCAGCAGGTGGTGCGCCGCACCGTCGGCCGCTGGGTCAACACCTCCTACCGCCGCCGCCCGATGATCGTCCCCCTCGTCATCGAGGCCTGACCCCGGCATCGCGGCGCGGCACCGACACGACGTCGGAGGTCGCAGGTAGCGTGCTGGTATGGCCACGAGTAGCAAGTCGACGTCCCGACCCCGGGCGTCTTCCGCGCGCGGCACGGGCGCGGCACCTCGCAAGCCCGCAGCCCGCACCGCGACCCAGAAGACCGTCAAGTACCCCGCCGTCGTCGAGCACGAGGGGCCCGGCGTACTGACGCGTGCGTGGCTGGCTCTCGCCCATGTCGTCGGCGGAGCTGCGCGCGCCTTCGGGCCCGAGAAGCTCGAGAAAGAGGAACGGCGGGACGGCCTGCCGTTCCTCATCTTCCTGCTCGCGGTCGCGGGCGCTCTGGTGGAGTGGTTCCTGGCGTCCAACGCGGTCGCCAACTCGGTCAGCGCGTGGACCTTCGGCGGGTTGTTCGGCCGGGTCTCCTACGCGATGCCCGTCATCCTGCTGCTGCTCGCACTGTGGCTGTTCCGGCATCCGAGTTCCGTCAACGACAACGGCCGCATCGGCATCGGGCTCGCAGTCTTCCTCGTCTCGGTCTCCGGGCTCTGCCACATCTTCGGCGGCCGCCCCGACCCGGCGGCGGGGATCGACCACCTGGCTGTGGCCGGCGGCGTGCTCGGCTGGATCGTCGCGGCACCGCTCGCGGCACTCATCACGCCCATCGGTGCCACCATCATCATGGTGTTCTTCGCGGCGCTCTCGCTGTTCATCATCACCAAGACCCCGCCGAACAAGATCGGCCAGCGGGTTCGGGAGCTCTACGCCTACCTCTTCGGCGCCCCGGCGCCCGAGTCCGAGGATGCGCGGGACGACCAGCCCAAGACCGGCCGCGCCTCGAAGACCGCGAAGATCGCATCCGGAGCCGAGGCCGACGACATGCTCGACTTCGACGCCGACCGGAGCGACAGCGACACCGGAGCGCTGCCGTGGTGGCGGCGCAACAAGAACCAGCGCGAGGTCGACCCCGATTTCGACGAGCCGCTGCTGCCCCGGGTGGTCGACCGCACGCCGCCCCCGGAGGGACACGGAGCCTTCGAGCGGGGCGCGGACATCGTCGGCGCCGAGCCGGGC
>BADC01000297.1 GCA_000333435.1 Corynebacterium-like bacterium B27
CGTAGCCGAAGTCGACGACGAGCGGATCGGCCGTGCGGCGCAGCACACCCAGGGTCGTGATGAAGCGGTCGACGCGGCGCAGACGGTTGGTGTTCGTGGTTCCCCGCGTGACGGCCCCGATCGGCAACCCCCAATAGTATTGAGCCATGCCTACTGAGCCTTACACCCTCATCCTGCTGCGCCACGGCAACAGCGAGTGGAACCAGAAGAACCTGTTCACCGGTTGGGTCGACGTGCCGCTCTCCGAGGTCGGTGTCGGCGAGGCCAAGCGGGCCGGCGAACTGCTCGCGTCATCGGGTCTGCTGCCCGATGTGCTGTACACCTCGCGCCTCAGCCGCGCCATCCAGACCGCCAACCTCGCCCTCGAGGTGGCCGACCGCTCGTGGATCGACGTGAAGCGCTCCTGGCGCCTCAACGAGCGCCACTACGGCGCCCTGCAGGGCAAGGACAAGGCGCAGACCCTGGCCGAGTACGGGCCCGAGCAGTTCCAGATCTGGCGCCGCTCGTTCGACGTGCCGCCGCCCCCCATCGCCGACAACGACCCCTACTCGCAGGTCGGCGACCCGCGCTACGCCGACCTCGGCGACGACGTGCCGCGCACCGAGTGCCTGAAAGACGTGATCGAGCGGATGCTGCCCTACTGGGAGTCCGACATCACCGGCGACCTCGCACTCGGCAAGACCGTCCTCGTCACCGCGCACGGCAACTCGCTGCGGGCGCTCGTGAAGCACCTCGACGGCATCTCGGACGACGACATCGCCGAGCTCAACATCCCCACGGGCATCCCGCTCGTCTACAAGCTCGACGCGTCGTTCGCGCCCGTCGGCCCGGGCGAGTACCTCGACCCCGAGGCGGCAGCCGCCGGCGCGGCAGCGGTAGCAGCCCAAGGGCTGCGTAAATAGCGCGCCTTCGCGCGCGTGCGACGAGCCGAGGCATCCATTCGCCCGGCCGCCCTCACCACGAAGCCCCGGCACCTCGCAAGAGGTCCGGGGCTTCGTTCGTGAACGGGAGGTGGCTACGCGTTCGTGCTGGTGGGCGACCACTCGCCGGTGGCGAGGTACTGCACCTTCTTCGCGATGGAGACGGCGTGGTCGGCGAAGCGCTCGTGGTAGCGGCTGGCGAGCGTGACGTCGACGGTGTCGACCGCCTCACCCTTCCAGTGCGAGCCGAGCACGGCGTCGAACACGCTGACGTGCAGCTCGTCGATGCGGTCGTCGTCGTTGCGCATCTCGTCGGCGAGGGCGAGGTCTTCGGTCTGCAGCAGCACCGTGAGCTTCTTCGCGATCTCCACGTCGAGCCGGCCCATCTCGGCGAACGTCTGACGCAGGCTCTTCTTCACCACCTTGTCGGGGTAGCGGTACCGCGCGAGCTGGGCGATGTGCTCGGCGATGTCACCCATCCGCTCGAGCGACGAACTCACCCGCAGGGCGGTGACGACGATGCGCAGGTCGCGGGCGACCGGCTGCTGCAGGGCGAGGATGCTGATCGCCAGTTCGTCGAGGCTCGACGCGAGCGCGTCGATCTTCGTGTCCTCCGCGATCACCGTCTCGGCCAGGGTGACGTTCGACTCGTTGAACGCCTCGGTGGCGTTCGTGATGGCCACGGTGACGAGTTCGGAGATCTCGACGAGACGCTCCTGAACCTCGCGCAGTTCTTGCTGGAATACCTCACGCATGCGTGCAGGGTCCTTTCTTCGGTGATGCCATCCTCCTGGGGCCAGGTTAACGCCGAGTGCCCGGCAGTTGAACAGTCCAGGAAGCAACGGCGCCGCCGCGGGATACCGGGCGTCGAGCCCAGATGGACTCACTAGTGTAATGGCTATGGAAACAGGCTGGCTGGTGCTGTTCTCTGTGGCACTCGGCCTTGCCGTGGGGGCGGGATTCGTCATCCTGCTGCACGTGGCTGAACGGCGGGGAAACAACGCGGTCACCGTCGTATCCTCCGCGGTGCCCGACGGTGTCGACCAGGTCATCGATGCGCTCGACTCGGCCGGCCTCGTGCTCGACCCGTCGAACAACGTCGTGAAGGCCTCGGTGAAGGCCTACACCTACGGACTGGTGCTGAACGGGCTGCTCGTGCACGACGAGCTGCTCGAGATCGTGGCCCGGGTGCGGGCCGACGGGGAGTCGGTGAGCGAGGAGATCACGCTGGCCCGGGGCCCGTTCGGTGAGGCGAGCATCCATCTCGACGTGCAGGCCGCCCGCCTCGGCAGCCGCTACGTGCTCGTGCTCGCCGAGGACCGCACGGATGCCTACCGCCTCGAAGAGGTGCGCCG
>BADC01000296.1 GCA_000333435.1 Corynebacterium-like bacterium B27
CGCCACGAGGGTGCGCAGCGCCTCGACGTCGATGCCGGCATCCTGGCCGCGGCGCACGCAGTGCTCGCAGAAGCACAGCGAGAACAGGTACTTCGTGGTCACGTCCAGCCGCGCTCCCCACAGCTCATGCGGATGCCCGTGGCCGTGCAGCAGGTAGGAGATGCTCTCGGCCAGCACGCGGTCGAAGAGCCCGGTGCCGACCACCCCGGCGAACAGCTCGCGCACGTACCGCCGGACCAGCGGATTCGCAGGGCACAGCCCGTGGGTGAACCGGTCGCCGAACGCGGACAGGATCGCCGCGTCCGGCCGCTCGGTGGCCAGCGTGCTGTTGTGCAACGCGACCACCCAGCCGTCGAGCGCCAGACCTCGTCCCTCGGCGGCGGTCTTCAACTCGGCGAAGAGCTCCGGACGCTCCGTCGCGATCGACGACGGCGGCAGCGCCAGGTCGGAGAACCCGCCGGGCAGCGCCAGGGGTGTGTGCGCGGTGTTGGCCTCGGCCACGGAGAACACCCGGTTCGTCCGCCGCGGGGAGATGACCTCGGCCGAGTGGTAGGCGGTCGCGATCTGCAGCCGCCGGACGCCGGTCGCGGCGATGCTGTCGACCACGGCGTCGACGCCCTCGGCCACGACGTCCCAGGGGTAGAGCAGAATCGTCACGTCGCCGCTCATCGCCGCTCCTCCCGGTAGATGCGCTCGATCAGGGCGAGAGTGGGCTCGAGGTCGTCGAGGCCGAACCCGGGTTCGCCCTCGCGGAACGCCTCCCACTGCCGGGTGAACGGCTCGTCGTCGTCGGCGAGGGCCGGCCCGCCGGACTCGGCATCGGCGGTGCGGATGCGCCACGAGCCGTCCATCTCCACCCGGGCAACGCCTGCGGTGCCGGTGACCTGGAGGCCGGCGCCGAGCGGCACGACCGGGGACAAGAGCAGGCTCACGCGCACCGGCGTGCCGTCACCGGCGTGGAGGTCGAGTTCGGCGGAGTCTTCGCAGTCGTGGCCGGGGAACACCGTGGTGAGGCGGGCGCCGTCGACGGTGAGCGCCGCGCCGAGCACGGCTCGGGCGCGGTCGAGGGCGTGCACGCCGTTGGTGAGCAGGACGCCGCCGCCACTCCTGGCCGGGTCGAAGTACCACGGCGGGAGGTCGTCCGGGCCGAGGCGGAAGTGCATCCGGTCGTCGTAGGCGAGCACCCGACCGAGCGTGCCGTCGCGCACCGCTGCGGCGAGCGCGCGCACTCCCGGCCAGTGCCGGGTGGTCATGCCGACGACGTAGCGGCCGCCACCCGCCGCGGCAGCGCGGGCGAGCTCGGCCGCCGGCTGCCCTGGCACGCGGTGCGGTTTCTCGACCAGCACGTCGAGACCCTGGGCGAGCAACTGCACCGCCTGGGCGTGATGCGCGGGCGAGGGGGTGGCGATGACCGCGGTGTCGGCACGCTGCCGCGCCTCGAGCAGGTCGAGCGACGCGAAGGCGTCGCCGCCGAACTCCGCAGCGAAGGCTCGGCCACGCTCCGGGTCCGCGTCGACGACGGCGGTCACGGTGTCGCCGCCGCGCAGCACAGCGGTGGCGTGACGGCGGCCGATCACCCCCGCCCCGACGATGAGAACCCGGCGCGCGCTCATGCGAACACGCCCTCCTTGGCCATCGCGCCGAGCACCTCGTCGGCCGCCTCGAGCGTGGCGTCGATGTCGGCGTCGGTGTGCGCGCCCGAGATGTGGTTGCGCTTCAGGGTCATCGGGTACATCACGAAGCCCGCGTCGGTCATCCGGCGGTGGAACATCGCGTAGGCACGGTCGTTGTTGCGCAGCAGATCCTTGTACCCGCGCACCTCGCCCTCCAGGAAGTACGTGATGAACACCGAGCCGATGCCCGTGACGACGGCGGGGATGGAGTGGCGCTCGGTGATCTCCCGGAGCCCCGCGCGCATCCGGTCGCCGAGCCGGTAGACGTGGTCGTGGAAGCCGACCTCAGGGTCGCTGATCAGCTTCATCGTCTCGATCGCCGCAGCCATCGAGACCGGGTTGCCGTTGAAGGTGCCGGCCAGCAGCACGTCGCCCTTGGCGGAGCTGAACTGCGACATGAGTTCGGCGCTGCCGCCCATGCCGGCGACGGCGAACCCATTGCCCATCGACTTGCCATAGGTGGTGAGGTCGGGGGTGACGCCGACGATCTGCTGGTAGCCGCCGGGCGCGTGCCGGAAGCCGGTGATCACCTCGTCGAAGATGAGCACGGAACCGTTGGCGCGGGTGATCTCGCGCAACCCCTCGAGGAAGGACCGCTCGGGCAGCAGCGCACCGACGTTGTGCGGCACGGGCTCGAGGATGACGGCGGCGATCTGGTCGGGGTAGCGCTCGTAGAGCTCCTTCACCGACTCGAGGTCGTTGAACTCGGCCACCAGCGTCGAGTCGAGCGCGTCGTCGAGGATGCCCGAGGAGAGCGGGTCGCGCTGGTACAGCTTGTCGGCGGGTGACGCGACGTTGCGGGCCACGGCGTCGTGCCAGCCGTGGAAGCAGCCCTGGAACTTCAGCAGGTACTTGCGGCCTGTCACTCCACGTGCCAGGCGCACCGCCTGAAAGGTCGACTCGGTGCCGCTCATCGTGGTGATGGACATCTCGACCGACGGGATGAGCTCGGCCACGAGCCGGGCGCACTCCACCTCGAGCTCGGTGGTGCCGAGGCCGACGAGGTCGATCTGGCCGAGAGTCTCCGCGGCCGCCGCGTTGACACGCTCGTCGGAGTGCCCGAGCAGGATGGCGCCGAAGGCCGCGTGGTAATCGACGTATCGGCGGCCGTCGAGATCGGTGAGGTAGGCACCCTCGGCCCGGCTGAAGGCATAGGGGTAGCCGATGTTGCGGGTCGCCGAGTTCACCCCGCCCGGGATCAACGAATTCGCCTCGTCGATGAGGCTGCTGCTCGACCTGGTGGTGGTCACGGATCTCTCTCCTTGCGTTGCGCGGCTCACGCCCGGGTCTTCCGGGGGTCGGGAAGGCCCAGGAGCGTGAGGGTGTCCTGATGGATGATCGTCTCCACCGTCTCGGCGGTGACGAAGGGAAGGTTGCCGGCCCGGAACTCGGCGATGGAGCGGAGGTTGGCGAGGGCCTCCGCCGGGGTCCAGAGCGGGTAGTCGGAGCCGAAGAGCAGCTTGTCGACGGTGTGCCACTCCTGGGCGTTGACCAGCGCGAAGAAGGCATCCATCGGCCGCGAGGGCACACCCGACACGTCGGCGTAGACGTTGCGGTTCTTCCGCAGCACCGTGTTGGTGTCGCGCTGCCAGGGGTGACCCATGTGCGCCATCACCTGCTTCAGATCGGGGTGCCGGCGGGCCACCTCGTCGACGACGAGCGGCTGGCTCACCGAGAGGCGGCCGATGGGGCTCGGGGTCGCGCCCATGTGCCAGAGCAGCACGAGACCGTTCTCGGTCGCGATGCGGTAGAAGTCGTCGAACGCCGGGTCGACCGGGTCGAACAGCGAGAGCACCGGGTAGAGCTTGATGCCGGCGAAGCCCCGGGCGATCGCGTCCTCGAGCTGGTCGCGCCAGTCGCCGTCGAGCGGGTCGATCGACGTGAACGCGATGGTGGGCGTGGTGGTCGCCTGCACGAATTCGTCGACGTAGTCGTTCGGGGTGCGCACGCCGGCCTGCGAGGCGGCGAGGCCGAAGGTGACGGCCACGTCGATGCCGCCCTCGGTCATCACCTCATCGAAGCTCGCCGGAGTCACCACCGGGTAGGGCTCGCCACCGTAGGCGCTCTCCCAGTGGTCCTCGTGCTCGTGCCCCCAGTGCTCGGGCAGGTGGCAGTGGCTGTGCAGATCGACGATCATCCGTTGTTCACCTTGCTGTTGAATGCGGCGAGTGCCGACACGAATCGCGGGTTCGCCGCGAGGGTCTCCGCCGTGTCGCGCACGGCGTGGTAGCAGCGCTCCTGGTCGCCGGGCTGCATCAGCTCGCCCGAGGGCGCCGAGATGCTGAGCGACACGGGCTTCGCGCCCGCCACCGGCACGAGCACGGCGAGGCAGATCACCCCGCGATTGCGCTCCTCGTCGTCGAGGCTGTAGCCGCGCTCGCGGATGGCGGCGAGCTCGGCCTCCATGCCGGCGCGGGTGGTGATGGTCTTCGGCGTGAACTCGAGGTAGGGCTCGGCCTGCGGCAGGTGCTCGGCGAGCTGCTCGGCCGGCAGGGTCGACATCAGCATCTTGCCGAGGCCGGTGCAATAGGTGAAGTCGAGGGTGCCGCTCGCCGCGAAGCGCAGTGCCCGCTGGGGCTCCTCGACGTGCAAGTGCAGCACGGAGCGGCCCTCGAGCACGCCCAGGTTCTGGTGAAGCCGAGGTCTTGCGCGAAGTCGCGCATGAACGGCGCCGCGACGTCGGCGACGTCGGCGGGGCGGTAGGCCTCCGCGATCTCGAGCACGCTGTGCCCGATGGAGTAGGCCGGAGGCTCACCCTCGCGCCGCACGAAACCCTGCTCCTCCATCACGGCCAGCAGCCGGATGAGCGTCGACTTCGGCAGGTCGAGCGCGCGCGAGAGATCGGCCAGGGTGAGCGGCTTCTCGGCCTTACTCAGAGCCTTCAATGCCGCGAGCGCGCGGGCGAGGCCCTGCGAGTGATACGACATGGCACGCTGTTCCATGTCGGCCATGCTAGGGCGCGCGCGTCATCGCTGTCACGCATCCGAGTGTTAACTTCCGGTCACGTGACATGGAACGCCCCGGTCTGGTACAAGGGGTGGCGACCCCCCGTTAACGGCGGACGCGGAGCCAGGTCTCCCTGACTCCGCGTCGGCGAAGTTCCCGCGGCACCGGCCTCAGCCGGCGGTGCGATCAGATGTCGGACATGATGTCGGTGAGGGGCACCGAGCCGAGGTCGAGCAGAGTGACGGTGCCGGTGAGGGTCTCGCCGTCGTTGGCGGGGCGCTGCGTGAGCGGGAAGAACAGCACCCAGGCCGTTCCCGTGCCGTCGCTGAACGGCTGAGTGCGCGAGGGGTCGAGGTTGTAGGGGCCCGATGCCGTGGGTGTGGAGATCTGCACGAAGCCGCCCGCGGGAGCGGTCGAGCCCGCGTTCTGCACGACGAGGCGGATGACCTGGAAGTCGGTCGAGAAGCTGTAGTACGACCACGACTGGTTGTAGATGGTGAAGTCGCCCGCCTCCGAGGCGGCGGCACCGGGCGCCGCAGCGGCGACCGCGATCACCGGAACCGCCCAGACACCCGCCTGGAGAACGGTGCGGCGCGAGAACCCGTCGGACTTCTGGACTTCAGACATCATTTTCCCCCGTGATGTGATGACCGGTGGTGGAGCTACGGGGATTCGAACCCCGGACCTTCTCATTGCGAACGAGACGCGCTACCAACTGCGCCATAGCCCCGCTGACGCTTGCGCGACAACTCCGACAGTTTACGACGAAATCGCCGCCGAATGCGAACCGGGCACCGACGCATCCGCTCGCCGGGCCGCCGGCCAGCGACCGAGCAGCAGGATGGCCGCCGAGAGCAGCACGCTGCCGACGACGGCGATCGGCAGGTCCATGAAGAACTGCATCACGAGGAAGGGCGGCACGAAGGCCAGCACGGTCGCGATCGCCACCACGCGGTTCGGCGGCGTCGGACCCACCTCGCGCGGCGCTTCGAAGCGGCCGACGAGGAACGACAGGCCGAACACGGCCGCCATCACGAGCACGAACATGACCGGTCGCGTCCACCACCAGGCGAGGCTCGCCGGCGCCGGGCTCGCGCCGGGGATGAGCAGCGCCACGCCCGACAGCACCAGGATGACGGGCAGGTGCCAGAGGTAGATCGTCATCAACCGGGTGCCGATCACGAACACGACGGCCCGCGCCGCGTGCGTGTTCATCAGGGCCGCGAGAGCCGGC
>BADC01000295.1 GCA_000333435.1 Corynebacterium-like bacterium B27
GGCGGCGGCTCGATCATGCCGTCGCCGACGGCGTACCGCTCGTGGTGGATGCCGGCGCACTCGACCTCAGCGAGCGCATCAGCGGTCCCGCCGTGCTCACGCCGCACGCCGGCGAGCTGGTGACGCTGCTCGCCGCGTACGGCGTCGAGGCCGATCGGCCGGATGTCGCGGCTCGGCCGGAACACTGGGCCGCCGTGGCGGCCGACCGCACGGGGCACGTCGTGCTGCTGAAAGGGCGCCACACCCACGTCTGCGCGCCCGCGGCCGACGGTGCGGGGCGGGTGCGTGCCCGGGTGGAGGCGCCCTCGAGCTGGGCTGCCACCGCGGGCTCGGGTGACGTGCTGGGGGGAGTGGTCGGTGCGCTGGTGGCGACGAACGCATCCGCTCTCGCCGGTCTGGATGCCGGAGCCGCGGCTGCGCGCCTGGTGGCCCTCGCCGCGACCGGAGCCTATGTGCACGCGTGGGCAGCCGAGCGGGCGGCCGACTCCGGGCCGATCGCCGCGCTCGACATCGCGCACGCCGTGCCGCGGGTGGTCGCCCGGCTGGCCAGCGGCACACGCGCCTGAGCCCGGCCCGCCGTCAGCCCGCGGGCGTCGCGACCAGGTCGACGTCGATGTAGGCGGTGTCGTCGAGATCGAGCACGCCGAGGTCGGGCACCGCGATGCCGTAGGCCTCGAGGTCGACCGGGATGCTCCCCGTCATCCTCCCGGTCTCGCCGTCGAAGCGCAGCGCCACCTCGGCGCGGACCGGGTTGGTGATGCCGCGCACCGTCAGGGCGCCCACGATGGTGACCGGCCGGGCAGCCGTCTCGTCGCCCTCGTCGGCCGCGTCGAGGGCGTCGCTCAGGTCGACGGGCTCGGTCAGCACGAACGACGCCGTGGAGCCGCCGCCGGTGAGCACGAACGAGCGCAGCAGGGTGTCGAGGGCCGTGTCGTCGCTCTCGAGCGTGGCCAGGTCGACCATGAACTCGGCGTCGGTCAGCCGGTCTCCGCTCAGCATGATCACGCCGGAGAGATCGGTGGTCTCCCCGCTCACCACTTCGTCTCCGCCCGCGGACACCCGGTAGCCGACCGTCGAAGCCGGGTCGAGGTGCCAGGAGACCGTCGCGTCGGCGGCCGCGGCTCCGTCGCCCTGCGGCGCGTCGAACACCGTCGGGACGACCTGCTGCACCGAGGCGCTGGGGTCGAGTGAGACGCCGCGGCTCACGATGGGCACGGCCACCACCGCCACCGCACCGACGGCGGCGGCACCCGCCACGAGGGCGAGGGCGTACTTGGCTGTGCTGTTCACGGGGGGCTTCCGGCTCGATGACGCTCGATGTCGACGCTCCAGTCAAGCAAGCGAAGGTGGTCGGCGGCTGGGAACGGGCGGAACGACGCCTGAATCATCGGTCACCGTCCTCCCAGACACCGCGCAATATGATCTGAACGTGCTGACTAGCGTTCGAGGGTTCGCGGGCCGCCCCGTGGTGTTGTGGGTGGCGTTCTTCGCGACTCAGCTGTGGCTCGGCTATCTCGGCCTCACCCATCCGGGTTCGCCCTTCGGCGACGTCACGAATGTGTACCTGCCGTGGGTGCAGCAGTCCCTCGACGGGTTCCGGCTCGGTATCGACGGGCCGTGGGTGTATCCGATCCTCGCCTTCCTGCCGATGCTGGCGGCGATGATCCTCGGCCCGGGCCTCTACGGCATCGGCTGGATGGTCATGGTCACCATCGCGAACGCAGCCGTGTTCGCGTTCCTGCTCACCGGGGCGCGCGCCACCCCCGAGGGCGGCCGGCGCATCGTCGCGGCCTGGTGGTGGCTGGCCTTCCTCGTTCTGCTCGGCCCGGTCTCGCTCGGGCGGATCGACATCTTCACCGTCGACCTCGTGATCGCAGGTCTGCTCCTGCTCAGCACCCGGCCGGCGGTGGCGGGCGTGCTGCTCGCCCTCGCCACCTGGGTGAAGGTCTGGCCCGCCGCGCTCATCGCCGCCGCCGTGGTGGCGCTGCGCCGGCGCGTGCGCGTCGCGGTCGCCGCCGTGATCACCCTGGTGGGCGTCGCCGCCGGTGCAATGGCCTTCGGCTCGGGCCTCAATGTCTTCAGCTTCATCAGCGAGCAGAACGGCCGGGGCATGCAGGTGGAGTCACCCGCATCCACGCTCTGGATGTGGCTGGCGTTCGCCGGTGACCGTTCGCAGGTGTTCTTCGACCACGAGATCATCACGTTCGAGGTCACCGGCCCCGGCAGTGCTCTGGCCGCGAAGCTCATGACGCCGCTGCTCGTGGTGGCCGTTGCAGGCATCCTGGTGCTGGCCTACTTCGTGGTGCGCTCGGGCACGTCGGAGACCGTGGTGCTCGCGCCACTGGCCCTGGCGCTGGTGACCGCGCTGATCGTGTTCAACAAAGTCGGCTCGCCGCAGTTCATGGTGTGGCTGTCGGCGCCGATCATCCTCGGCATCGTCACCCAGGGGCGACGGTTCTTCGTGCCCGCCCTCACCGTGTTCGTGATGGGTGCGCTGACGCAGATCATCTACCCCATCGCCTACGACTGGGTGATCGGGCTCGACCCGCTGATGCTGACCGTGCTGACCGTGCGCAACCTGCTGACGGTCTCGCTGTTCGTGTTCTCGGTGATCATGCTGTGGCAGAGTAGGACGACGACCAGAAAGGTGGACGAGCATGCTGGTGGCCTTCTCCGTGGCGCCTTCCGGGGGACAGTCGCAGGCTGAGAGCGACAGCGTGCACGACGCCGTCGCGGCGGCCGTGGCGGTGGTGCGCGCATCCGGCCTGCCGAACTCGACCGACTCGATGTTCACCACCATCGAGGGGGAGTGGGACGAGGTGTTCGACGTGATCAAGCGCGCCACCGAAGCCGTTCAGGCGTTCGGTCCCCGCGTCTCCCTGGTGCTGAAGGCCGACATCCGGCCCGGCCACACCGGCGAGCTCACCGGCAAGGTCACCCGCCTCGAGCAGGCGCTGGCCGACCGCGCGCAGAGGGACTAGCTGGGCAGCACGTCGTCTTCGAAGTCGTCGGCGGAGTGGTTGCCGTAGTACTCGTCGCGGGGGAGCAGGCCGTCCTGGATGGCGCGCTTCCGGAGCGCCACCTTCGTTCCGACGTCGATGCCCACCAGGCGGTACTTCTCGCGGATGCGCTTGAGGTACGACTTCGCGGTCTCCTCCGAGATGTCGAGCGCCTTCGCCACCTGCTTCACCGGCTCGCCACCGCCGTACAGCGCCATCACGCGGCGCTCCTGGGCCGAGAGTCGCGGCGCCGACTCGAGGTCGTCGGCGGCGAGTGCCAGGTCGAGCTCGGTCGAGATGAAGCTGTCGCCCGCCGACGCGGCGCGGATGGCCTCGACGATCATGTCGGCCTCTTCGCTCTTCACCAGGTAGCCGAGGGCACCGGCGGCGATCGCTTCGCGCACGACGACGGGCTCGGAGTACGTGCTCATCAGCACCGTCTTCACTCCGGCCGACTTCAACGCGCGGAGCTTCACCGAGACCGGCAGGTTGTCTTTCAGGTCGAGGTCGAGCAGCACCACGTCGACCGGGAACTCCGGATGCGTCAGGAGGTCCGGCCAGGTGGTGACCGCGGCGACCATGCTGATGTCGTCGGCGGCGCCACGGATCCATTCGGTCAGGGCACCGAGGAGCATCCGGTGGTCGTCCACGATGGCCAGACGGATCGGGTCTCGCGAGATGGTCACCAATTCTCCTTCCGTCCGGGCGCCCTCGAGGCATCCGGAACGACAACGTGGGCGTCGACACTGACTCGCAGACGGCCGGCACGGGCGTCTACGGAGTACTGGCCGACTCGGGACAGAGCCGACCAGACAGCCGGGTCGATGCGGCGGCGGGGTATTCCGCCGAGCGACATGACTATCGGAAGCACCATCCTATCGTCAGCGGTCGTTCGGCCCCGGACGCCGTGCCCGTCAACCGTGAGATCGATCGTGGGGTTCGAGCGGCCCGATTCGTCGACGATCAGCCAGATGGCCGAGAGCAGTCCGTCACGCTGCGCCGGCTCGAGGTAGCCGGCCAGGCCTCCCGGGTCGCTCACCTTCACCGCGGGGGAGAGGTACTCCGATTCGGTGATCGCGTGGTGCAGCCAGGTCTCGCGCCGGCCGGCCACCAGGGTGCGCCGCAGATCGGTGGCGAGAGCGGATGCGGTGGCCGCCAGGTCACGGTCGAGCGGCAGATCGACGCGGCCGGTCGCGACATCCTGCAGCAGCTCCTCGGCGGCGAGGTCGAGCCGCGCGAGTTCGGCGGAGGCGAGGAGACCGAGGCCGAACCGCGGCGCGTCGATGGTGCTCTCGACCACGGTGCGGTCGAGTTCGCGCTCGACCAGTTGGCCGAAGGCGCGCACGACCACGATGCCGGCGAAGGCGGGCATGACCGTGAGCACGACCTGGCCGAAGCCCGACCCGAGGCCGGCCGGCGAGACGAGGGACTGCCAGACGAGCGCCCCGAGCGACACCACGGTGAGGGCGACGGTGGCGACGACGATGGCGGTGAGCGGCCGGAAGGTCACGCAGGCGAGCACGGTGGCGCCCACGCCGATGCCCGTGGTCATGAAGACGCCGGGCTCGGCGGCGAGTGCGACGGCGGTGTAGTCGAGGGCCAGGGCCACCGCGTCGGCCGCGAGCAGGCCGCCGAAGGCCCAGGCCGGCAGGACGCCCCGCCCGCGCCGGGCCAGGAGGACGACGGCGACGAAGGCGGCGATGACGAGCAGCCAGCCGAGCCCGGGCAGCACCCGCCAGTCGTTCACGGCCCAGGTCCAGGAGAACGAGACGAGGCCGCGCACGATCATCATGGCGCCCACGATGACCGCTCCGATGCCGAGGTAGCCGATGCCGAGGCGCGAGTCGCGCTCGATGTCCTGGCGCACCGCGTCGACGGCCCCGGGGCCGATGCGGCGGGCGCGCACGAGCCGGGTCAGCGATCCGCTGTCGGCGTTGCGTGCGCGGTTGCGGCCGGCGGCCGGGCCGCTCACTTCGGCACCTCCAGCACGACGGTCGTGCCCGAACCCGGCGCCGAGAACAGCCGCACCTTGCCTCCGACGTCGCGGATGCGCGCGATCACCGATTCGGCGAGCCCGAGCCGGCCCACGTCGACGTTCTCGAGGTCGAAACCGACGCCCGAGTCAGTCACCATCGCCCGCACCGTGGTGTCGTCCTGGGTGATGGTGACGTCGGCCGACCCCACCTCCGCGTGCCGGCGCACGTTCTCGAGGCACTCGGAGAGCGAGAGCAGGAAGGCGTCGAGCACGTGGCTCGGCAGCAGGATCTGGCCGGCGCCGTGCCATGCCACCTGCAACCCCATCCGGCCGAACCGCTGTTCACCGACTCGAGGG
>BADC01000294.1 GCA_000333435.1 Corynebacterium-like bacterium B27
CGACGCCGGCGAGCGGAAGGGGGTGACCCGTGGCTGACTGGCTCGGAATCGTCTGGCTCGTCGTGCTGCTGGCCGGCAACGCCTTCTTCGTCGCGGCCGAGTTCGCCGTCATCTCCGCGCGCCGTTCGCAGATCGAGCCGCTCGCCGAGCAGGGCAGGTCGAGCGCCAAGACCGCGCTCTGGGCGATGGAGCACGCCACGCTCATGCTCGCGACCAGCCAGCTCGGCATCACCGTGTGCTCACTGCTCATCCTGAACGTGTCCGAACCGGCCATCCACCATCTGCTCGAGGTGCCCCTGCACCTCACGGGGCTCCCCGAGGAGGTGATCGGCACGATCGCGTTCATCATCACGCTGGTGCTCGTGTCCTACCTGCACGTGGTGCTCGGCGAGATGGTGCCGAAGAACCTCTCGTTCTCGATGCCGGATCGCGCGGTGCTGCTGCTCGCGCCGCCCCTCGTGGGCATCGCGCGCATCTTCAAGTTCATCATCGTGGCGCTCAACTCCACCGCCAACGGGGTGCTGCGGCTGTTCCGGGTGGAACCGAAGAGCGAGGCGGCGAGCGCCTTCACGCTCGACGAGGTGTCGACCATCGTCGCCCAGTCGACGAAGGAGGGCGTGCTCTCCGATCGCACCGGCACGCTGTCAGCCGCGTTCGAGTTCACCGCGAAGACCGTGGCGGAGGTCACGGTGCCGTTGGAGTCGCTGATCAGCCTGCCGCCCTCGGCCACGCCGGCCGACGTGGAGCGCGCGGTGGCCAAGTACGGATTCTCGCGCTACGTCGTGCTCGACGGCGCGGGTTTGCCCGCGGGCTACGTGCACCTGAAGGACGTGATCGATCTCGACGACGACGAGTTCGACGAGCCGATCCCGGCCAAGCGCATCCGTCAGTTGCCGTCGATGTTCGAAGGCACCGACCTCGAGGACGCCTTGGCGTCGATGCGGCGCACCGGCGCCCACCTGGCCCGCACCTTCACGGGCACGGGGGTCACCACCGGCGTGCTGTTCCTGGAGGACATCATCGAGGAACTGGTCGGCGAGGTGCAGGACGCCACCCGGCGTGCGTGAGACGGGCCGGGTCGGGGCTCGGCGGCCTATCGTGGAGACCATGACCGATGAGGCGGAGTGGCACGACTGGACCGAACTCGATGCGGCCGAGTGCATCGCGGTTCCCGGGCCGGATGACGACNAGTACTCCCCGCGCGTGCTCGGCGCGGTCACGGGGT
>BADC01000293.1 GCA_000333435.1 Corynebacterium-like bacterium B27
CGGCAACCTCGTCCGTGCTCCTCGCCGCCGACACGCTCGCGGCGCTGGCGCGGGGTGCGATCGTCGTCAACACCGCCACCATCGGGGTCGCCGAGGTGGGCGAGCTCGCCCGCGCACTTGCCAAGGCCCGACCGGATCTCGTGTTCGTCGATGCACCGGTTCCGGGAGCAAGGGACCGGCCGAACAGGCGGCGGTCACCATCCTGGCGTCGAGCGACGCCGACGACGCGACGCTCCGGGCCCGTCTGGCGCCCGTCTTCGGCGCGATCGGCCGGCGCACCGTCTGGCTCGGCGCCACGGGCGCCGGCAGCGCGATGAAGATCGTCGTCAACACCTGGCTCGTGCACGTCATGCAGGGTGTCGCCGAGACCGCGCTGCTCGGCGCGAAGCTCGGCATCGACCCGGAGGCGATCGCCGACACCCTGCGCGGCGGACCCCTCGACACCCCCTACGCCGCCGCGAAGCTCCGCAAGATCGGGGCGGGCGACTACTCGGCCGAGATGGCCCTGAGCCTGGGCGCCAAAGACGCGCGCCTGGCCACGGCGGCGGGGGCGGGACTCGACCTGCCCGCCTCCGAGCTCATCGCGGCGTTGTGGAGCGAAGCCGGCGCATCCGGAACCCCGCTCGCGGGGCAGGACGTCTCGGCGATCTACGAAGCCCTGCGCACCGCCCCCCAGCGCTGAAGCGGATGCGATCGCTCAGCCGAGCGCCCGCCCGCTCTCGTCGAGGTGGTCGCGCCACGACCGCGTCGGCACCCAGCCGAACAGTTCGCGCGCCTTCCGCGAGCTGATCCCCGACGCGTCGACCCGCTCGAGCGGCCCCACCGGCACCTCCGGGTGCAGGCGGGCCATCGCCGCCGCGAGGTCGCGCCCGCCGATGTTGTCGGCCGCAGCCGCGTAGACGACCTCGTGCCCGGGCGTCTCCGCCGCGACCGCGAGCACGATCAGGTCGGCGAGGTCGGCCACGTCGATGTAGGCCCAGAACACCGCCGTCGGCAGGTCGGGGTCGTCGAAGAACGGGCGCAGGTCGCCTC
>BADC01000292.1 GCA_000333435.1 Corynebacterium-like bacterium B27
CCCTACCGCGACGACTGGGAGTGGCACCGCGGCGACGAACTGCGCGCCACCGCCCGTCTCGCCGCCTGGCGCGCCGCGGCCGAGAACCCCGCCGACCCGTCGGCGCCCGCGGAGGACGCGGCGGCCGCGCAGCGGCTGCTCGCGGGTGTACGCGCCCGCCTGCACGACGACCTCGACACCCCCGGCGCCCTGGCTCTCTTCGACGCCTGGTACGACACCTCGCACACCCCCGCGGCGAACGCCCTGGCCGCCGCCACCCTCGACGCCCTCCTCGGCATCCGCCTCTGACCCGCGCCCACCCCCGACGAAGTCGTGGCGGCACGAGGGCAAGCCGCGGGCCGTACTCGACGACCCAGGGTGAGGGTGTGGCCGAGGGGTGCGACCGCAGGCCGCGCCCCTCGACCGCACCCGAACATGTCGCGCGGCGCCGGGCAGGGACCGGCGACGCCGGTGCAGCCCGAGCGAAGCCCGGGCCGCACCGCAGCTAACTCAGTCCCGCCGCCACGGCTCGTCGGGCCGGCCGTCGCCGCCGGCCCGGCCGTCGCCGCGCTTGCGGAGGTAGCGCTCGAACTCCTGGGCGATCGCCTCACCGCTCGCCTCGGGCGAGTCGACCGTGTCGCGGGCCTGTTCGAGCTGCTGGATGTAGGCCGCCATGTCCTCGTCCTCACCGGCCAGCGCGTCGATGCCGGACTCCCACGCGCTCGACTCGTCGGCGAGCTCGCCGCGCTCGATCGTCACGTCGATCAGCTCTTCGATCTTGTCGACGAGCGCGAGCGTCGCCTTCGGCGAGGGGGCGTTGTGCACGTAGTGCGGAACGGAGGCCCAGATCGAAATCGCGGGGATGCCCGCGCTCTCCGCCGCTTCCGCGATGACGCTGAGGATGCCGACCGGCCCCTCGTACGAACTCCGCTCGATGTCGAGCTCGCTGCGTACCAGCGGGTTCTCACTGGTGGCGAACACCGAGATGGGGCGGGTGTGCGGCACGTCGGCGAGCATCGCCCCGAGGAGCACGACACCGCTGATGTCTTCGGCGAGGGCGGTCGAGATGATCTCGGCGGTGAACTTCTTCCAGTTGCGTGACGGCTCGGAGCCGATCAGGAGGTAGACGTGGGAGTCGCTGCCGGCATCCGGGCCGTAGATGGTTGCGCCAGGCCAGACGAGCGCCCGCTGGCCGTCGTCATCGGTGGTGATGGTGGGCCGGTTGAACTGGAAGTCGAAGTACTCCTCCGTGTCGACCTCGGTGATGGCCACGACGTCGAGCTGGTCCTTCAGCACGCGGAGCGCACCGGTGGCCGCTTCGCCCGCGTCGTTCCAGCCTTCGAACGCGACGAGCAGGAGCCGTCCGCGAAGGAATCCGTTGTCTTTCACCTGTCAAGGATAGGCGCTCCCTGCTCACCCGGGGGAAAGTGGCGCCGGATCGGCACACCGTAGACTTGACGCCCGTGACCGAATCCGTTCCCGTTCTGCCCGCCGCTGTCCTCTGGGACATGGACGGCACCATCGTCGACACCGAGCCGTACTGGATGCTCGCTCAGGGGCGGCTCGTCGAGTCCTACGGCGGCACCTGGACGCACGAGGCCGCGATGACCCTGGTCGGCTCGGGGCTCGACCGCAGCGCTGCCATCCTGCAGGAGTTCGGCGTCGATCTGCCGGGCGACGAGATCATCCAGTTGCTCTCCACCCGGGTGATGGAGCAGATCAGTGAACGGGTGCCGTGGCGCCCGGGTGCACTGGAGCTGCTGACCGCGTTGCACGAGGCCGAGGTGCCTCAGGCGCTCGTCACGATGTCGATCGGCCGGATGGCGCGCCATGTCGCATCGTTCATCCCGTTCCCCGCGTTCGGGAGCATCGTCTCGGCCGACGAAGTCACCGTCAGCAAGCCGCACCCGGAGGCCTATCTCACCGCCGCTGCGAACCTCGGCACGCCGGTCGAGGGTTCGGTTGCGATCGAGGACTCGGTGACGGGCGTGACCTCAGCCGTCGCATCCGGTGCCGTCGTGATCGGCGTCGAGCACCTGCTGAACCTCGACGACGCCGGCGCGCACCGCATCTGGCAGACGCTCGAAGGCGTGACGCCCGCCGATCTGGGCGCCGTGCTCGCCGAGGTGCGGGCCGGCGCCGGGGCACCGGCCCGCGACGGAGCCCACGCATGAGCGCCCAGTACAGCGGCCCGTTCCGCGAGGGCGACCGCGTGCAGCTCACCGGGCCGAAGGGCAAGCTCAACAGCATCACCCTCGAGTCGGGCAAGGTGTTCCACACCCACCGCGGCTTCATCGACCACGACGCGCTGATCGGGTTGGCCGACGGCTCCGTGGTGAAGAACTCGGTAGGGGTCGAGCACCTGGCGCTCCGCCCGCTGCTGACCGACTTCGTCATGTCGATGCCGCGCGGCGCCGCCATCATCTACCCGAAGGATGCCGCGCAGATCCTCGCGCAGGCCGACATCTTCCCCGG
>BADC01000291.1 GCA_000333435.1 Corynebacterium-like bacterium B27
CCGCAAGAACACGAACCCGACCGGCTCACGCGGGGCTAAAGCACAAACTTGTGCCCGACCGTGCCGAGGCGATGATCGACGTGCGGGTGCTGCCGGGCGACGAGGAGGCGTGCCTCGAAGAGATCCGCGCCATCGTGGGGGAGGACATCGAGATCGTCGTCTCGCATCGCGACATCGGACTCGAGACCACGTTCGACGGCGAACTGGTCGACACGATGGTCGCGGTGCTGCAGCAGCACGACCCAGGTGCGGAGGTGCTGCCCTACCTGCTCTCGGGCGGCACCGACAACAAGGCGCTCAGCCTCCTGGGCATCCGGGGGTTCGGCTTCGCCCCGCTGAAGCTGCCGCCGACCCTCGACTTCCCTGCGATGTTCCACGGCGTCGACGAGCGCGTGCCGCTGGAGGCGCTAGGGTTTGGGACGGATGTTCTCACCGAACTGCTCCTGCGGTACTGAGCCCGCGCCGTTCCGCCCCGCGCACCGACCGCGCTCCACCTCACCCCTAAGGGAGACATGGACTTTCTCAACGCCGTCATCCTCGGACTCGTCCAGGGCCTGACCGAGTTCCTGCCCATCTCGTCGAGCGCGCACCTGCGCATCCTGGGCGAGTTCCTGCCGGGCGCAGCCGATCCGGGAGCCGCATTCACGGCGATCACCCAGCTCGGCACCGAGACGGCGGTCGTGGTGTTCTTCTGGCGCGACATCGTGCGCATCATCTCGCGCTGGGCGAAGTCGCTGGTGGGCCGGGTGCCCCGCAACGACCCGGATGCGCGGATGGGCTGGCTGATCATCGTCGGCTCGATCCCGATCGTGGTGCTCGGCTACCTCTTCCAGGACGCAATCGAGACCACCTTCCGGTCGCTCTGGATCGTGGCGATCATGCTCATCCTGTTCGGCATCCTGCTCGGCGTCGCCGACTGGGTGGGGGCGAAGAAGCGACGGCTGAAAGACCTGACGGTGCCGCACGGCATCATCTTCGGCTTCGCCCAGGCGCTCGCGCTCATTCCGGGTGTGTCCCGGTCGGGCGGCACGATCACGGCGGGGCTGTTCATGGGCTACGAGCGGCGGGCGGCTGCGCGCTACTCGTTCCTGCTCGCCATCCCGGCCGTGTTTGGCAGCGGCCTCTTCCAGGTGGTGAAGAGCTTCGACGAGCCGAGCGTCTACGGTCCGCTGGAGACGCTGGTGGCGACCGTCATCGCATTCATCGTGGGGCTCGTGGTGATCGCGTTCTTCATGAGCTACATCTCCAAGCGCAGCTTCCTGCCGTTCGTGATCTACCGCATCGCGCTCGGCGCCGTGCTCATCGTGCTGCTGTCGGCGGGGCTCATCGCCGCGTGACCGCGGGTTGGTCGCGGCGTGATCGTTGCGGCCGGGCAACTAGGCTGAACGGGTGCGATCCTGGCCCCGACCCGACATCCCCGAACTCCCCGGCCGCGGTGATGCGCCGCGCATCCACGACGACTCGAGCGGGCGCTTCCTCGACTCGGCGCCGGCGGCCGGCGCGGACGGTGCCGCGACCCTCTACGTCTGCGGCATCACGCCCTACGACGCCACCCACATCGGGCACGCCGCCACGTACCTGGCCTTCGACACGCTGCTCCGCGCGTGGCTCGACGCCGGCCTGAGAGTCTCGTACACACAGAACATCACCGACATCGACGACCCGCTGCTCGAGCGCGCGGCCGCCACCGGCGTCGACTGGCAGGAGCTGGCCGCGAGCCAGATCGAGTTGTTCCGCACCGACATGGCGGCGCTCGGCGTGCGACCCCCGGACGCCTACGTCGCCGTCACGGAGACGATCGACGCCATCGCCCGTGCGGTCGACGACCTGCGGCTCGCGGGTGTCGCCTACCCGGTGCCGACGCCGGATGCGATCGATCCGGATGCCTCGGACTGGTACTTCGACATCGCGGCCGCCGAGCGCAGCACGCCCTGGGTGCTCGGTTCGGAGAGCGGCCTCGACCGGGCGACGATGGCGCGCCTGTTCGCCGAGCGCGGGGGAGACCCGGACCGGGCGGGTAAGCGGGATCCGCTCGATCCGCTGCTGTGGCGGGCGGAGCGCGTGGGAGAGCCCGCGTGGGACACCGGATTCGTCGACGTGCCGCGGGGCCGTCCGGGCTGGCACATCGAGTGCTCGGTGATCGCCCGCGAGACGCTCGGCGACACGATCGGCGTTCAGGGCGGCGGGGGAGACCTCGTGTTCCCGCACCACGAGTTCAGCGCGGCGCACGCGACGGCGCTCACCGGCGAGCGTTTCGCGCGGGTGAACGCGCACGGCGGACTGGTGGCCTTCGACGGCGAGAAGATGTCGAAGTCGCTCGGCAACCTCGTGCTGGTG
>BADC01000290.1 GCA_000333435.1 Corynebacterium-like bacterium B27
ACCCCCACCGCCGCCCCGTTACTCGTCACCCCGAAGACGGGGTAGTGCGCTCCCGACCCGCCGCTGGCCCCCGTGCCACTATTGCTCCATGACGAGTGAGACGACGGTGTCGACGGAGCCCGAGGCCAAGAAGGAGCGCACCTTCTTCGGGCAGCCGTTCGCGCTGGTGCACGTGTTCGGCGTGGAGATGTGGGAGCGGTTCTCGTTCTACGGCATGCAGGGCATCCTGCTGCTGTACATGTTCTACTCGGTCAGCGAGGGCGGACTCGGCATCCCGAAGCCGGTCGCGGTGGGGATCGTGGGCGCGTACGGCGGATCGGTGTACCTCGCGACGATCCTCGGCGCGTGGCTCGCCGACCGGCTGCTCGGCTCGGAGCGCACCCTCTTCTACGCCGCGATCGTCGTCATGGCCGGCCACCTCGGCCTGTCGCTCATCCCCGGCATCCCGGGGCTCGCGACCGGCCTCATCCTCATCGCCCTGGGCTCGGGTGGGGTGAAGGCCAACGCCACCTCGGTGGTGGGGACGTTGTACGGCGAGAAGGACATCCGGCGCGATGCCGGGTTCTCCATCTTCTACCTCGGCATCAACCTGGGGGCGTTCCTCGGTCCGCTGCTCACCGGGCTCCTGCAGACCACGCTCGGCTTCCACATCGGATTCGCGGCGGCGGCCGTGGGCATGGCGATCGGGCTCATCCAGTACTCCTTCGGCCGCCGCACCCTGCCGCCCGAGTCGAAGGTGGTGCCGAACCCGTTGCCGCGCAACCATCGCCTCATCATGGTGGGCGCCGCGGTGGGCGGCGTGGTCGTGATCGTCGTGCTCGTGCTGGTCGGGGTGCTGAACGCCGACAACCTCGCGGATGCCGTGGCGATCGTGACGCTCGCTGCCTCGATCGCGTACTTCGCCGTCATCCTCTCGTCGAAGCGCATCTCGGGCGTCGAGCGCAGGCGCGTGTACTCGTTCATCCCCATGTTCATCACGAGTGTCGCGTTCTGGGCGCTCTACCAGCAGCAGTTCACCGTCGTCACCATCTACGCCAACGACCGGCTGAACCTCGATCTCTTCGGCTGGGACATGCCGGTGGCCTGGGTGCAGTCGATCAACCCGATCTTCATCATCATCCTCTCCGGCGTGTTCGCCGCGATCTGGACGAGGTGGGGCGACAAGCAGCCGGCGACCCCGTACAAGTTCGCGGCGGCGGCGATCGTGATGGGCATAGCGTTCCTGCTGTTCATCCCGTTCTCGGGCACCGGCGCGCACGGCACGCCGCTGATCGCGCTGGTGGGCATCCTGTTCGTGTTCACCATCGCCGAGCTGCTGCTCTCACCGGTCGGGCTGTCGCTCTCGACCCGGCTCGCGCCGAAGGTGTTCCACACCCAGATGGTGGCCCTGTTCTTCCTCTCCATCGCGCTCGGCACGGCGCTCTCGGGCATCCTCGCCGGTTTCTACAACGAGAACAACGAACCGCCGTACTTCGGTATCTCCGGGCTCGTGGCCATCGCGGTGGGTGGCGCGCTCATCGCGGCCACACCGTGGGTGCGCAAGATGATGAGCGGGGTGCGGTAGCGGATGCTCGGCACCCTCGACGAGGTCGTCTTCGACTGCGGGCATCCGGCCGCCCTCGCGCGGTTCTGGCAGCAGGTGCTCGGCGGATCGGCGGTGACCGACCGGAGCCCGGACTGGTCGTACTTCGACTCGCCGACGGGCCTGCGGATCGCGTTCCAGCGCGTTCCCGAGGGCAAGACCGCGAAGAACCGGGTGCACCTGGACGTCGCGGTCGACGACGTCGTCGGGGCCGCGGACGAGGCCGAACGACTGGGCGCGACCCGGCACGGGGCACTGCACAGCGATGTCGTCGGCACCTTCCAGGTGCTGCTCGACCCCGAGGGCAACGAGTGGTGCGTGGTGCGGAGCGCCGGTCAGGCCTGATGCCGGTCAGGCGCCGCCGAAGCGCTCGGTGCGCACGGACATCGGGTCGGCGCCGGCGGCCACCAGGGTGTCGGCGGCCAACTCGACGAAGCGGGTGGGGCCGCAGATGTAGGTGGAGATCGCGCCGCCGTCGGCCGGGGCGGTCTCGGCTGCCCATGACGTGACGCGCGCGCCGTCGAGACGTCCTACCGTGCCCGTCCAGCCCTGAGGTGCGTGCCGGGTGTACTGGATGGTGACCTTCGCGTTCGCAGCCGCGGCCAACGCGTCGAGCTCGTCACGGAAGTAGACGAAGTCGGGGGAGCGCACCGAGTACAGCAGATGCGCCGGCACCGTGCTCCCGGCCTCCGCGTGGGTGCGCAGGATCGACACCAGCGGTGCGATGCCCGACCCGCCGCCGATCAACCGGATCGGCTCGGGCTGGGTCGGCTTCCACACGAACCACCCGCCGAGCGGCCCGAGGACTTCGAGCTGGTCGCCGGCACTCACGCCGCGAACCAGGTAGGGCGAGACTTCGCCGTCGGGCATCAGCTCCACCGACACCGCCGCGAACTCGGCGCCGGCCGCCGACGAGAGCGAGTACGACCGCGCCGCCTGGTATCCGTCCGGGGCGGTCAACCGGATGTCGATGTGCTGGCCCGCCAGCGCACCCTGCCAGCCCGGGATGCGCAGCATCAGCGTGCGCGCCGTCGGCGTCTCCTCGTGCACGGCGACGACGTCGGCGACTCGCCAGGTCACGCCGGGGGGTCCGGCCGGTGGCGCCTCAGGAGTCGTAGTAATACCGCTGTTCCTTCCACGGGTCGCCGTAGGCGTGGTAGCCGTTGACCTCCCAGAAGCCGAGCTCGTCGGTCTCGTGCATCGTGAGGCCGTTGACCCACTTCGCGCTCTTCCAGAAGTAGAGGTGCGGCACCAGCAGGCGCGCCGGCCCGCCGTGCTCGGGGTCGAGCGGCTCGCCGTCGAACTCGAACGCCACCCAGGCCTTGCCGTCGAGCAGGTCTTCGAGCGGCACATTGGTGGTGTACCCGCCGTAGGAGTGCGCCATCGTGAACGGCGCATCCGTCTCCACCTCCGCGAACAGCGTGTCGAGCGAGACGCCACGCCACTTCGTGTCGAACTTCGACCACCGGGTCACGCAGTGGATGTCGGTGTCGACGTCTTCGATGGGCAGCGCCTGGAACTCGTCCCAAGACCAGCGCTTCACGTCACCCGACTCGTTGGTGATCGAGAACGACCACTCGCCGGGGTGGATGTTCGGGGTGGGCCCGGCGGAGAGCACCGGGAAATCCTTCGTCTCGTACTGCCCCGGCGGCAGGTGAGGGTCGGCCTCACGCCGCTTGCCGAAGAATCCGGGGGTCACGATTCCCATGGTGCTCTCCTCCCGATGCCTGCTGATTGCGGCTAAGACTACGCCTGAGCCGCCGGGGCCTGCTCGCCCAGGTCGTGGATGAGCGCCTGCTCGTCCTCGGCACTCAGCGAGGTCTTGATGACCTTGCCGTTGTAGGGCGCGATGGCGGCGGCGAACTTGTCCTCGGTGAGCTTGACCGTGTAGATCACGACGGCCGACTTGCCGGCCGAGACCGACTCCTTCACCTGCGAGCGGAACTCGGCGTTGAGGCCGGTCTTGTCGATGCCGGCGAACAGCGCACCGATCAGGCCGCCGAAGACGAGACCGAAGAACGGCACGAAGAAGAGGATGCCGATGAGCGTGCCGAAGAGCGCACCACCTGCGGCGCCAAGGCCGATGTTGCCGGCGGCGCCGGGGTGCTCGACGTGGGTCTTGCCCTCTTCGTCGACCTTCACGAGCGCGAGCCCGGCGAGTTCGACGATGAGGTCGCCCTGGAGCTCCTGCACCTTCTGGTACGCGCCTTCCGCATCCGCCTCGTTGTCGAACGCGATGACGATCAAATCAGCCATGAGTGTGTGACACCTTTCTTGTTTTCTCCGAGCGTAGAGGATGCCGGTTAACGAAAAGAAGACCCGGCGTCACGCCGAGTCTTCATTCCGTGTATTCCGTGTCCGAGGGGGGACTTGAACCCCCACGCCCTATACGGGCACTAGCACCTCAAGCTAGCGCGTCTGCCATTTCCGCCACCCGGACTCAGGTGCCGGCTGTCGATTGCTCGACCAGCCAAGGAAAGACAATAGCACGGATGTCCGGCCCGCAAATCCACCGGCCGTCCACCCGCCTGCGGGTAGCGTTGTCGCATGACGTCGACCCCTGATCCCGCCGATCTCGACCTGACCACGCGCATCGCGCGCGACCTCATCCGGTTCGACACGACGAACTTCGGCGAGGGCCGGTCGAACGGCGAGACGGAAGCGGCCGAGTACCTCGCGGCGCACCTCGAACGGCTGGGGCTGCAGGTGCAGTCCTTTGACGCCGCCTCGCGCCGCA
>BADC01000288.1 GCA_000333435.1 Corynebacterium-like bacterium B27
CATTCCAGGTGCAGGGAAATTTCGACGACTGCCTCGACCTCGCGCGTGAGCTCGCCGCGAACTACCCGGTGCACCTCGTGAACTCGGTCAACCCCGACCGCATCGCCGGGCAGAAGACGGCCGCCTACGAGGTGGTCGAGGTGCTTCAGGATGCGCCCGACTTCCACCTGCTGCCCGTCGGCAACGCGGGCAACTACACCGCGTACACCCGCGGCTACACCGAGGAGCTCGAGCGCGGGGTCACCACGAAGCTGCCGCGGATGTTCGGCTTCCAGGCCGAGGGCTCCGCACCGATCGTGCTCGGGCACCCGGTGGCGAACCCCGAGACCGTCGCGAGCGCCATCCGCATCGGCAACCCCGCCTCGTGGGAGCTCGCCCTCGCGGCACGCGAGGCGACCGACGGCTACTTCGGGGCGCTGAGCGACGCGCAGATCCTCGCCGCCCACCGCATCCTCTCGGCCGAGGTCGGCATCTTCGTCGAGCCCGCGTCGGCCATCAGCGTTGCGGGTCTGCTCGAGCGCGCCGACGCCGGAGTCATCCCGGCCGGCGCGACCGTGGTGCTCACGGTCACCGGGCACGGGCTGAAAGACCCGCAGTGGGCCCTCCGCTCGGCGGACGGCTCCGAGGTCACCCCGACCATCGTGCCCGTCGACGCCGCGGAGATCGCCGGCGTGCTCGGCCTCTCGACCGCCGCCGCCCCGGCCGCGGCCGCCGGCGAGGGCGTCTCGTGACGCTGGCCGGCGCCGCGCCGGTCTCGCTCGCCGGCCGCACGGTCACCGTGCGCGTTCCCGCGACCACGGCGAACCTCGGGCCCGGTTTCGACACGCTCGGGCTCGCGCTCGCGCTGTACGACGAGCTCACGGTGAGCGTGCGCGACGAACCGGGCGCCTTCGTCGACGTGCACGGTGTGGGCGAGGGCGAGGTGCCGACCGATGAGACGAACCTCGTGGTTCGCTCGATCGCGCACACCTTCGCCGCCTACGGCCAGCCGCTGCCGGGCCTGCATCTCGTGGCCCGAAACGTCATCCCGCACGGTCGCGGGCTCGGCTCGTCGGGCGCAGCGATCGTCTCCGGCATCATGGCGGCCAAGGGACTGCTCGAGGGCGTGGTCGAGATCGACTCGCTCGGGCTCCTCGCCCGAGCCACCGAGCTCGAAGGTCACCCCGACAACGTGGCCCCGGCGCTGTTCGGCGGACTCACCATCGCCTGGACCACGCCCGAAGGCCCCCAGTTCAAGAAGCTGATCGTGCACCGCGGCGTGTCACCGCTCGTGCTCGTGCCGCAGGAGACGATGTCGACGGCGCTCGCCCGGAGCCTCCAGCCCGAATCGGTGCCGCACGCCGACGCCATCTTCAACGTGTCGCGCTCGACGCTCCTGATCGCCGCCCTCATCCAGAGCCCGGAACTGCTCCTGGCCGCCACCGAGGACAAACTGCACCAGAGCTATCGGGCGAGTGCCATGCCCGAGACCGATCGGCTCATCCAGGAGCTGCGCGCCGCCGGGTTCCCCGCGGTCGTCTCGGGCGCGGGCCCGAGCATCCTCGTGCTCTGCAGCGACCCCGGGCAGCGGCTCGCGGCGGCCGAGCTGGTGGCGGCGCAGGCCGCGACACCCTGGCAGGCGCTGGTTCTGGCGGTGGACTTCAAAGGTGCTACAGTGGTGCTGCACCCGGACGAAGTCAAGTAGCCCTCAGCTCTGAATCCCGTCCCGGTCGTATTCCTCAACTCATTTCCTGCCGCGTGCAGAGACGTATCCGGCTCCGGTCCTCCCTCGTGAGAGGCCTACCCTGGTGCGTACCCGTCGTGGACAGTTCTCTGCCTGGCTTTTCGTAGCCGACAGGGGAAGGACCCCATCTCCGTGACTGACGTCAACACCCCAACCGATCTCTCGACCCTGAAGGTCTCCGAGCTGCAGGCGGTCGCCGCCCAGCTGGGCCTCGCCGGAGCATCCAAGCTCCGTAAGGGCGAACTGGTCGAAGCCATCCGCGCCGCTCAGGCCGCCGCAGGCGACCAGAGCGCCGCGCCCACCCTCGACATCGACGACGCCCCGGCTGCCGCTCCCGCGGAGACCTCGGCCGCCGTCGAGGCGCCGGTCGCCGCTGAGGCGACCGCACCGGCCGAGCCCGTGGCTCCGGCCGCGGTCGGCCCGATCGTGCCCGACGAGCTGCTGCTCGCCGCCCCGGTCACCACCAACCAGCGCAAGGAGCCGATCGTCATCGATCTGCCCGAGGGCCCCATCGCCCCCAAGCGTCGCGGCTCGCGCCGTGTCACCTCGGTCGACGGCGGGATCGCCATCGAGCGCAGCACCGGCCGCTCCACCGGCAGCCGCGTGCCGGCCGCCTCGCACGTGAACACCGACGGTGCCGTCGAGGCCCCCCTCCTGCCGGCCGGTGACGTCACCGGTTCGGCCGACGAGCGGCCGGCCGGCGAGCAGGGCGTCGCGGCCGAGGCGGGCGCCGAGACTCCGCGCGAGTCCACCGAGACCCAGGGCGAGCAGGGCGAGCGCCCCGAGGGCCGCCAGGGCGGCCGCAACCGCAACCGCCGCAACCGCAACCAGAACGCCGAGCCGGCCCAGGGTGCCGAGAACGGCGCTCAGAACGCCAACGGCGGCCAGAGCAACGGCGCGCAGAACAACGGCGGCCAGAACAACGGCAGCCAGAACCAGCGCGGCAACCAGAACGACCGCGGGCAGAACGACCGCGACCAGGCGAAGGCGGATGCGCAGCAGAACGACCGCGCGCAGGGCCAGAACCAGCAGGGCCAGAACCAGCGCGGCGGTGTCGACCGCGGCGAACAGGGCGACGACCGCAACGAGCGCGGTGCCCGCAACCGGTACCGCGACCGCAAGCGTCGCGGCCAGGGCGGCACCGACGAGATCGAGCCCGAGATCAGCGACGACGACGTGCTCATCCCCGTCGCCGGCATCCTCGACATCCTCGACAACTACGCCTTCGTGCGCACGAGCGGCTACCTGCCGGGCAACAGCGACGTCTACGTCTCGCTCGGCCAGGTGAAGAAGTACAACCTGCGCAAAGGCGACGCCGTCGTCGGTTCCATTCGCCAGCCGCGCGAGGGCGACCAGAACGGCCGCCAGAAGTACAACGCGATCGTGCGCATCGAGTCGATCAACGGCCTGCCGGTCGAGGAGGCGCTGAACCGCGTCGAGTTCGGCAAGCTCACGCCGCTCTACCCGCAGGAGCGCCTGCGCCTGGAGACCGAGCCGGGCAAGCTCACGCAGCGCATCATCGACCTGGTGGCGCCCATCGGCAAGGGCCAGCGCGGCCTCATCGTCGCGCCCCCGAAGGCGGGCAAGACCATCGTGCTGCAGCAGATCGCCAACGCGATCTCGACCAACAACCCCGAGGTCCACCTCATGGTCGTGCTGGTCGACGAGCGGCCCGAAGAGGTCACCGACATGCAGCGCACGGTGAAGGGCGAGGTCATCGCCTCGACCTTCGACCGCCCGGCCGAAGACCACACCACCGTCGCCGAGCTCGCCATCGAGCGCGCCAAGCGCCTGGTCGAGCTCGGTCACGACGTGGTCGTGCTGCTCGACTCCATCACCCGCCTCGGCCGCGCCTACAACCTGGCGTCGCCGGCCTCCGGGCGCATCCTCTCCGGCGGAGTCGACGCATCCGCTCTCTACCCGCCGAAGCGTTTCTTCGGCGCGGCGCGCAACATCGAGAACGGCGGTTCGCTCACCATTCTCGCCACGGCGCTGGTGGAGACCGGTTCGAAGATGGACGAGGTGATCTTCGAGGAGTTCAAGGGCACCGGCAACTCGGAGCTCCGCCTCTCGCGTCAGCTCGCCGACAAGCGCATCTTCCCGGCGGTCGACGTGAACGCGTCCTCCACCCGCCGCGAAGAGCTCTTGATGGGCGCCGACGAGACCAAGATCACCTGGAAGCTGCGCCGCGCCCTCGCCGGTGTCGACACGCAGCAGGCGCTCGAGATCGTGCTGGGACGCCTCAAGGAGACCCAGTCGAACGTCGAGTTCCTCATGCAGGTGCAGAAGTCGATGCCGACCCCGGCGCAGAACGGCAACGGCCACAACGGTTCGGGCCACAACGGGGCTGCACACAACTGATGTTCGAGTCCGTCAGCGCGCTGCTGGCCGAACACGACGACCTGCAGCAGCAACTCTCCGATCCCGAGCTCCACAGCGATCCGGCGCGCTCGAAGCGGGTCAACCGGCGGTACGCCGAGTTGAGCCGCATCGTCGCCGCGCACGCCACCTGGAAGCAGGCGGTCGACGACCTCGAGGCCGCGCGGGAGCTCGCGAAGGACGACGAGTCGTTCGCCGAGGAGATCCCGGCCCTCGAGGCGGGCCTCGCGGAGTCCGAGGAGAGGCTGCGGCGGCTCCTCATCCCGCGGGATCCGGATGACGCGCGCGACGTGATCATGGAGATCAAGGCCGGCGAGGGCGGCGCGGAGAGCATGCTCTTCGCGGCCGACCTGCTGCGCATGTACCTGCACTACGCCGAGTCCAAGGGCTGGAAGACGGAGCTGCTCGAACGCACCGAGAGCGACCTGGGCGGCTACAAAGACGTGCAGATCGCGGTGAAGGGCAACTCCTCCGACCCGGCGCAGGGCGTCTGGGCGCACCTGAAATACGAGGGCGGGGTGCACCGCGTGCAGCGGGTGCCGGCCACCGAGTCGCAGGGGCGCATCCACACCTCCGCCGCGGGCGTGCTCGTCTTCCCCGAGGTCGACGAGCCCGAAGAGGTCGAGATCAACCCGAACGACCTCAAGATCGACGTCTTCCGCTCCTCCGGCCCCGGCGGCCAGTCGGTCAACACCACCGACTCCGCGGTGCGCATCACCCACCTGCCCACGGGCATCGTGGTGTCGATGCAGAACGAGAAGAGCCAGCTGCAGAACCGCGAGGCGGGCATGCGGGTGCTGCGCGCGCGCATCCTGGCCAAGCAGCAGGAGGAGCTCGACGCCGAGGCCAGCGCCGCGCGCAAGAGCCAGATCCGCACGGTCGACCGCTCGGAGCGCATCCGCACCTACAACTTCCCCGAGAACCGCATCGCCGATCACCGCACCGGGTACAAGGCCTACAACCTCGACCAGGTGATGGACGGCGCGCTCGAACCGATCATCCAGTCGGCCATCACCGCCGACGAGGAGAGCCGGCTCGCCGCGGTGGGCACGGACTCCTGAGCCATGCCGGGCATCGACACGGCTGAGCGTCCCGTCACCGTCCGTTCGCTCTACGAGCGCTCGGTCGCCATCCTCGCGGCGAGCGGAATCGTCGACCCGCAGGTCGACGCCGAACTGCTCATCGGGCACGTGCTCGGTGCGTCGCGCGGCCGGGTGCAGTCACTGACGGTGACGGATGCTCCGCTCGGCCCCGAGGAGACGCTCGCGATCGTCGAGGCGGTCGAGCGGCGTGCGGCGCGGGAGCCGCTGCAGCACATCACGGGCGTCGCCTGGTTCCGCGCGCTCGAACTCGCGGTCGGCCCCGGCGTGTTCGTGCCGCGGCCCGAGACCGAGTTCGTCGCCGGCCTCGCCATCGACTCCCTGCAGGCCGTGGTGGTGGCGCCGGATGCCCGTCCGCTCGCCGTCGATCTCGGCACG
>BADC01000287.1 GCA_000333435.1 Corynebacterium-like bacterium B27
GATCGCGGTTTCCCCGAGATGATCTACCTGCTGGGTGCCGACCACCACGGCTACGTCGGTCGCCTCAAGGCGTTGGCCGCCGCGGCGGGCGACGACCCCGAAAAGGGTCTCTCCGTGCTGATCGGCCAGCTCGTGAACCTCAACGGCGCGAAGCTGTCCAAGCGCGCCGGCAACATCATCGAGCTCGACGACCTGCTCGACTGGCTCGGCGCCGACGCGCTGCGCTACTGGCTGGCCCGCTATCCCGCCGACTCGCCGCTCGCCCTCGACGGCGAGAAGCTCCGCTCGCGCACCAACGACAACCCGGTCTTCTACGTGCAGTACGCGCACGCCCGCACCCGTTCGGTGGCCCGCAACGCCGCCGAGGCCGGCGTGACGCGCGCCGACTTCGAGCCGGCCCTCCTCGAGCACCCGACCGAGACGGCGCTGATCGGGGTGCTGCAGGAGTTCCCGCGCGTGGTCGCGCACGCCGCCGAGTTGCGCGAGCCGCACCGCGTCGCCCGTTACCTGGAGGACCTCGCCGGGCACTACCACCGCTGGTACGACGCCACCCGAGTGCTGCCGTTCGGCGACGAGCCGATCACGCCCATCCACGGCACGCGGCTCTGGCTGAACGACGCAACCGGGCAGGTCATCCGCAACGGGCTCGACCTGATCGGCGTCGAAGCCCCCGACCGGATGTGACGGATGCGCGACGCCGGCCGGTCGCACGCGGCAGGATAGGAGCATGAGCTCCGAGCACCACGTCGCGCCGCCGGCGCCGCCCGCGCCGCGTCGGCACTCCCTGCGCTGGCTCTGGTGGCTGATCGGTGTGCTCGTCGTGCTGGCGGTGCTCGTCGTGGTGGCCGACGTCGGCATCCGCGCCTACGCCGAAGGCCAGGCCGAGACGCAGATCGAGTCGCAGCTGCCCGATGCGGTCGAGGGCGACGTCACGGTGCAGATCGGCGGCTTCTCCTTTCTCACCCAGCTGATCGCGGGGCACTTCGACGAGGTGCAGCTCGATGCCCCCCAGCTCACCGTGAACGGCGTGCCGGTGGCGGCGCACGTGCTCGCCCGCGACGTGCCCACCGACCTCAGCCGGCCCGTCGGTGACATCGAAGCCTCGCTGTCGATGGATCAGGCGGCCGTCAACGACATCGTGGAACTGCCCGGCGACGCCGAGCTCGCGCTCGACGGCGACGGCTCGGTCTCCTACGAGGGCACGCTCAGCATCCTGGGCGTCGAGCTCGGCTACCGCGTCACCGGCCAGGTCACGGCCTCAGGCACCGACGTCGTCATCCAGCCGCAGAAGGCGAGTCTCACCCAGGGGTCGAATCTCGTCGACCTCGACCTCGGCCCGCTCCTCGGCGGGCTCACCAAAGACCCGATCACCGTGTGCGTGGCCTCGTACCTGCCGCAGGGCGCCGAGGTCGACTCGCTCGAGATCACCGACGGCCGAGCAACGGCCCACCTCACCGCACGAGACTTCGTGCTGAGCGAGGACAGTCTGAAGAACCTCGGCAGCTGCGGCTAGACCAGCACCCCCTGCCGTAACACCGGCCGGGCACCCGGTAGATTTGATTCCCATGACCTCCAGCCCGCTCGCTCCCGCGTGGCTCCAGCACCCTGCCGACGCGAACGACCTGCCGGAGCCGGTGTGGTCACGCACCGCAGCGCGCACGCCCGAGGGGCAGATCGCGATCGGCGGCGTGCCCGCCTCCGCTCTCGCCGCTGAGTTCGGCACCCCGCTCTACGTCGTCGACGAGACGGATGCGCGTTCCCGCGCCCGCGAGATCCGCGACGCCTTCGCCACCGAAGCAGCGCGCGTGGGCACGACCGCGAAGATCTACTACGCCGGCAAGGCCTTCCTCAGCATCGAGGTGGCGCGTTGGATGGCGGAGGAGGGTCTCTCGATCGACGTCTGCAGCGGGGGCGAACTCGCCGTCGCCCTCGCCGCCGGGGTCGATCCGGCGCGCATCGGCCTCCACGGCAACAACAAGTCCCTCGCCGAGATCGACCGGGCGGTCGCCGTCGGCGTCGGCGTGATCGTGATCGACAGCGCCATCGAGGTGGAACGCGTCGCCGAGGCGGCCGCCCGGCACGGCAGGGTGCAGGCGGTTCGGGTGCGAGTGAACAGCGGCGTGCACGCCCACACCCACGACTTCCTGGCCACCGCGCACGAAGACCAGAAGTTCGGGGTGCGGCTCGACCAGGCGGAGGCGTTCGCGGCCGCCGTGCGCTCGCATCCGGAGCTCCGCTTCCTCGGCCTGCACTGCCACATCGGCTCGCAGATCTTCGGCGCCGACGGTTTCGCCGAGTCGGCCGCGCGCCTGCTCGAGGCTCAGGCGCTGCTGCTGGCGGGCGGCGAGGTGCCCGAGCTCAACCTCGGCGGCGGCTTCGGCATCGCCTACACGACCGCCGACGACCCCACGCCCATCGCCGAGCTCGCCGCCGCCATCGTCGACGCGGTCGCCGCCGAGTGCGCGCGCCTCGGCATCGCCGTGCCCGCCCTCGCCTTCGAGCCCGGCCGCTCCATCATCGGCACCGCCGGTGCCACCCTCTACGAGGTGGGCACCATCAAGGACGTGCTGGTGAGCGTGCCCGGCGAGACCGGCGAGCCACTCGAACTGGTGCGCAAGTACGTCAGCGTCGACGGCGGGATGAGCGACAACGCCCGCCCCGCGCTCTACGGTGCCGATTACTCGGTGCGCATCGCCAACCGGGTCAGCGCCGCCGACCCCGCCCTGGTGCGGGTGGCCGGCAAGCACTGCGAGAGCGGCGACATCGTGGTGCAGGCCGACTACTTGCCGGGCGACGTCGAACCCGGCGATCTGGTGTTCGTGCCCGCCACGGGCGCGTACTGCTGGTCGCTGGCCAGCAACTACAACTATCTCGGCCGCCCCGCGGTCGTCGCCGTGAGCGACGGACGGGCGCGCCTGATCGTGCGCCGCGAGACCGAGCACGACCTGCTGGCGCGCGACGCCGCCTATTCCGCCGACCCAGCCCGCGCCGCAGCGGGAGAACCACTCGGAGCCGCACGATGATCGAATACCGCAACCTGCGCATCGCCCTGCTCGGCGCGGGCTCCGTCGGCTCGCAGGTCGCGCGCCTGCTGCTCGAGCAGGGCGACGAGCTCGCCCTGCGCGTGGGTGCCGGCCTCGAGCTCGTCGGCATCGCCGTGCGCGATGTCGACGCTCCACGCGACGCCGATCTGCCGCGGGAGCTCTTCACCACCGACGCCCACACCCTGATCCAGTCGGCCGACGTCGTGATCGAGCTGATGGGCGGCATCGAGCCGGCCCGCGAGTACATCCTGCTCGCCATCAACTCGGGCGCCGACGTCGTCACCGGCAACAAGGCGCTGCTCGCCACCCACGGCCCGGAGCTCTTCGACGCCGCCGAGCAGGTCGGCGCCCAGCTCTACTACGAGGCCGCCGCCGGGGGAGCGATCCCCATCATCCGGCCGCTCCGCGACAGCCTCGCCGGCGACCGGGTGCGCCGTGTGATGGGCATCGTGAACGGCACCACGAACTTCATCCTCGACCGCATGGACACCGAGGGCGACAGCTTCGAGGGCGCCCTCGCCACCGCCACCGCGCTCGGCTACGCCGAAGCCGACCCCACCGCCGACGTCGAGGGCTACGACGCCGCGCAGAAGGCCGCCATCCTGGCCAGCCTCGCCTTCCACACGGCGGTTCCGGTGGAGGCCGTGCACCGGGAGGGCATCACCGCTGTCACGGCGGCCGAGGTCGAGGCGGCCAAGCGCGCCGGGTACGTCGTCAACTGCTGGCGATCTGCAACGACTGACGGATG
>BADC01000286.1 GCA_000333435.1 Corynebacterium-like bacterium B27
GATCACCCGCACCGGGCCGCTGAAGGCCCGCAGCACGGTGTCGACGGCGTCGGCTTCGCTCACGGTCACCCCGTGCACGGGCGAGTGCGCACCCCACGCGCCGGTGCCCACACCGAGAGCCGAGACCCGCAGGCCCGTGCGGCCGAGCACCGCGCCGGCCAGGCTGGCAGTGCTCGTCATTCGAACGAGTCACCCCCGCGCAACCGGTCGACGAGCACGGCCGCCACCAGGATGATCGCGGTGATGAGGTCGAGGTAGTTCGGGTCGGTGAAGGTGACGTTGAGGATGTTCGTGATGCCCGCGATCACGAGGAGGCCGAGGAGGCCGCCGATCGGGTTGCCCACGCCGCCGCGGGTGATGGAGTAGCCGCCGATCATGAGCGCCGCGTAGATCTGGAACTCGAGGCCGGTGCCGAGCACGTTCGAGGCCGAGCCGAGCTGGCCGACGTAGAGGATGCCGCCCACCGCCGCACCCACGGCGCTCGCCACCAGGGCGATGACGCGCACCTTGGTCACCGAGATGCCGGCGCGTGCCGCCGCGCGGTCGTCGCCGCCGACCGCCTGCACCTTGCGGCCGATGCGGGTCTTCGACACGATTCCGGCCGCGATCAGGGTGACGCCGATGCCGATCAGGAGCAGCGTCGGGAAGCCCAGGATGGCACCCTGCGTGACGTTGTAGAGGGGTTCGATGAGCGTCGACGGCGGCGCGTTGACGACGATGACCTGGCACAGCCCGCGGAGGAGGGTGAGCATGCCGAGGGTCACGGCGAGCGGCTCGGCACCGAAGCGCACGATCACGAAGGCGTTGGTGAGGCCGACGACGGCGCCCACCAGCACGGTGATCAGGGCGACGAGCCACGGGTTCAACCCCGCGGCCACGAGCTGGTTGAAGATGACGGCGCCGAAGCCCACCATCGAGCCGATCGAGAGGTCGACCACGCCGGCCAGCAGCGCGAACGAGGCCATCACACCGACGATCAGCGGAACGGCCACCGAGACGCCGACGATCTGGATGTTCG
>BADC01000285.1 GCA_000333435.1 Corynebacterium-like bacterium B27
CGCATCCACTTCTCCGCCCAGCTGTTCGAGCAGCAGCCGGGCCGCGTGCGCGCCCATCTCGTGACTCGGTTGCCGCACCGAGGTGAGCGGCACCACGGCGGTGCCCGCGAAGTCGATGTCGTCGTAGCCCACGATCGAGACGTCCTGCGGCACCGAGATGCCGTTGGCGATCAGGCTCTGCAGGAGCCCGAGTGCGACGTGGTCGTTGGCGGCGAAGATGCCGTCGGGTCGCTCGCCGACGGGCATACCCGAGAGCCGCTCGCCGATCTCCCGGCCGATCTGAGGGTTGAGGGTGGGCGTCTCGAAGAACGAGAACCGGGCGCCGGATGCCCCGACCGTCGCCTGCGCCCCCTCGAAGCGTTCGCGCATCTGCGACACGCGCAGCGGCCCGCCGACGAAGGCGATGTGCCGGCACCCGCCGGCCAGCAGATGGGCGGCGGCCATGGTGCCGCCCAGCACGTCGTCGAGCGAGATCGACGGGTACTCGCCCGCGGGGTCGACGCGGTCGACCAGCACCACGGGAACGTCGCGACGCCGGAAGCGGTCGAGCATGTCGAGCGAGTCGCCGACGGGCGCGATCAGCAGGCCGTCGAGACGCTGCCGTTCGAACAGGTCGAGGTAACGGGTCTCCCGTGCGGTCGAGTCGTAACTGTTGCCCACGATGACGGAGTAGCCGGCGACCTCCGCCACCTCCTCGGCGCCGAGCACGACGTCGGCGAAGAACGGGTTGGTGATGTTGAGCACGGCCATGCCGATGGCGTTGCTGCGCCCCGCCCGCAACTGCCGCGCGGCGACGTTCGGCACGTAGCCGAGGTGCTCGATCGCCTCCGCCACGGCGGCAGCGGCCTTGCGCGACACCAGTTCGGGGCGGTTCAGCGCGTTCGAGACGGTGCTCACCGAGACACCGGCGCGCGCCGCCACGTCGCGGATGCCGACCTCAATCACGGAGCCAGGCCGATTCGTCGGGGCGGAGCGACTCGAGCTCCTGCCAGAGCGACTCGGGGATGTCGAGCTGCGCGTTCGCGACGGCCGCATCCAGCTGGGCGGGCGAGAGCACGCCGCAGAGCGTCGAGGCGATGCGCGGGTCGCGCGTCGAGAACTGCAGGGCGGCCGCGGCGAGCGGCACGTCGTGACGCTCGCAAGCCGCACCCATGGCGTCGACCGCGGCCAGGAGAGCGCCCGGGGCCGCGGCGTAGTGGTAACGGTCACTGACGCGGGGCCATCGGCTGAGCACGCCACCACCGTAGACCGCGGCGTTCATCACGCCCACGCCGGCCGCGTGTGCCGCCGAGATGAGTTCGTCGGCCGTGCGGTCGACGAGCGTGAAGCGATTGTGGGTGATCAGCGCATCGAAGAGGCCCGTCGCCACGAATCGCAGCAGCATCGAAGCCGGGCCGCCGGCGATGCCGACGTGGCCGGCGAAGCCCTCGTCGCGGAGGGCCAGCAGGGTCTCGACCGGGCCGCCGGCGGCCATCGCCGCCTCGAAGCCGATGTTCTCGGGATCGTGCAGGAGAGCACGGCAGCCGCGACGCA
>BADC01000284.1 GCA_000333435.1 Corynebacterium-like bacterium B27
TGGAACTTCTCGCTACCCCGCCGCGACTGCCGCCACTGGAAGAACAGGATGCCGTCGGCGCCGCGCCCCACCGCCTGCATCGACAGCGCCGCCATCTGGCCCGGCGCTTTCGGGGCATTGCTCGGGCGCCAGTTCACCGCATCCGTCGCCTGCTCCATCAGCAGCCAGGGCGTGCCGGGCTTCAGCGACCGCATCAGGTCGCGCGTGAACGCGGCGGTGCGGAACGATTGCGGATCGTTCGGGTCGGCGTAGTTGTCGTCGCTCACGACATCGACCTCGGCGGCCCAGCGCCAGTAGTCCACCGACGGGAAGGCGCCCATGAAGTTCGTGGTGATCGGCTGCGTCGCCCCGGCGGCGCGGATGATGTCGCGTTCCATCGTGAACAGCTCGAGCAGGGCATCCGAGGTGTAGCGCTTGAAGTCGAGGGCGCCCGCGGGGTTGTGGCTGTACGGCGCCTTGCGGGGCGGCACGATCTGGTCGAACGAGCCGTAGCGCTGCGACCAGAAGGCGGTGCCCCAGGCGGCGTTCAGCGCGTCGATCGTGCCGTACTTGCGCTCGAGCCACGCCCGGAAGGCCACGGCCGCGTTGTCGGAGTAGTCGTACTGCACGTGGCAGCCGTACTCGTTGTTGACGTGCCAGAGCACGACGGCCGGATGCGCGGCGTACCGCTCGGCGATGGCCGTCACGAGGCGTGCCGCCAGCCGCCGGTAGTCGGGCGAGCTCGGCGCGTAGTGCTGACGGCTGCCCGGCCAGTAGGTGGCGCCGTTCTCGTCCTGCGGCAGGATGCCCGGGTAGTTCTGCACCGCCCAGGCCGGCGGCGAGGCAGTGGCAGTGGCGAGGTCGACCGCGATGCCGTTGGCGTGCAGGAGGTCGATCACGGTGTCGAGCCAGGCGAAGTCGAAGGTGTTCTCGTCGGGCTGGATGCGCGACCACGCGAAGATGCCGAGGCTCACCATCGTGACCTTCGGCTCCCGCATCAGGCGCACGTCCTCCT
>BADC01000283.1 GCA_000333435.1 Corynebacterium-like bacterium B27
TCGGGGTGGGGCGGCGGACATCGCGTCCAGTGTGGGCGCAGAGCGCGCTCTAGCCGCCTGAGCAATTTCTACTCAAATCACGAATCCGTTTGTGCCCCGATCGGGGTACGTTCGAATTCAGGTCGAATTGGCCGAGGGTCGTGTGCCCGAGTCCCGAAAGGTATGGAATCCATGAACATCCTGCTCATCATCATCGCCATCATCGCGGTGATCCTGCTGTTCACCGGCGGTTTCGTGCAGACCCTGAACTTCCTGCTCTGGATCGGTCTGATCCTCCTGGTGTTCGCGGTGATCGTCTTCATCGTCCGCGCCATCACCGGCAACCGACGGGTGTAGCACCCGGCGCACCGGCGGCCCGCGTCCCTGATTTGCATCGGGGGCGCGGGCCGTTTAGTCTGTACGAGGCCAAAGACCGCCGGTCATTCGGGTGCCCGCATCCGAATCGAAGTTTCGTGAGAGCGAAGACCTGCGCAGGTGTACGTAGTCAGTTCCACGCTCGCGTGTGTTCCCAGCTCCGGCCTCCTGCGCCGGAGCTTTTTTCGTTCTCGCCTCGCCTCGCACGGTGGTCACTCCGGCCGAAACCAATCATCACTAGGAGCGCCATGGCGAACAAGGAAGCCTCGGTTGCCGAGCTCACGGAACTTTTCCAGAGCTCGACCGCCGTTCTGCTGACCGAGTATCGCGGTCTCACGGTCGCCCAGCTCAAGCAGCTGCGCGGAAACATCCGTGAGCACGCGTCATACGCCGTGGTGAAGAACACGCTGACCAAGATCGCGGCGAACAACGCCGGCATCTCGTCGTTCGACGACGAGCTCGCCGGTCCGTCCGCGATCGCTTTCGTCCACGGTGACCCCGTGGCCGTCGCCAAGTCGCTGCGTGACTTCGCCAAGGCTAACCCTCTGCTGGTCGTGAAGGGTGGTTACTTCGACGGTAACCCTCTCTCCGCCGAAGAGGTCACCAAGCTCGCCGATCTCGAATCCCGTGAAGTTCTGCTGGCGAAGCTCGCCGGTGCCTTCAAGGCTTCGCTGTTCGGTGCCGCATATCTCTTCAACGCACCGCTGTCGAAGGCCGTTCGCACGGTCGATGCGCTGCGCGAGAAGCAGGAGTCCGCTGCCTGAGCCCCGGCTCATCAGCGGTTGTACTAACTACCAAACAAGGAGAACATCATGGCAAAGCTTTCCACCGAGGAACTGCTTGACGCGTTCAAGGAGCTCACGCTCATCGAGCTGAGCGAGTTCGTCAAGGCGTTCGAGGAGACCTTCGAGGTCACCGCGGCCGCCCCCGTCGCCGTTGCCGGCCCCGCCGCTGCCGGCGGTGGCGCTGCTGCTGAAGAGGTTGAGGAGAAGGACTCCTTCGACGTCATCCTCGAGGCTGCCGGCGACAAGAAGATCCAGGTCATCAAGGAGGTGCGCGCCCTCACCAGCCTCGGCCTCGGTGAGGCGAAGGCTCTCGTTGACGGCGCTCCCAAGGCCGTCCTCGAGGGCGCCAACAAGGAGACCGCCGAGAAGGCCAAGGCTCAGCTCGAAGAGGCTGGCGCCACCGTCACCCTCAAGTAGTCTCGCGCTACAGACGGATGCCCCGGGCCACTGGCTCGGGGCATCCGCCGTTAAGGCGCGAGGAGTTGGGCGAGGGCGGTCGTCGCCAGAGCGCGGGACTCGAGGCGCGTGGGCGCCGGGACGAGGCCCAGGAGGCGGCGGCGGTGCGGCTCGCCGAGCAGGAGCGAGTAGAGCGCGGTCGCGGTGGCCGTGATCGCCGGCGAATCGGGCAGGTAGCGCGACAACAGGTCGATGGAGTGCTGCGGGCCCGTCTCGTAGAAGGTGCGCGCCAGGGCGGGGAAGCGGGGCGCTTCGGCGATCACCGAACGGTGGAGCGCCACCGCGCTGTCGGAGTGCAGCACCAGGACGAGCTCGGTCGCCACGTCGGCGAGGGAGCCGGCATCCGTCGCCACCGCCCGGATGCGGTCGTGCTCACGTTCGACGGCCGCCGCGAACAGCGCGGCCTTGTCGCCGATGTCGACGTAGAGGGTGCGCTTGGTCACCCCGGCGGCGGCGGCGATCTCGTCGAGGCTCGCGGCGCTGAAACCCCGGAGCGCGAAGGCCGTGACGGCGGCGTCCAGGATGCGTTCCCGCCGCTCGGCGCGCTCGCCGGCTGTCGCCCGCCCCCGCTTCGCCATCCGCTGTCCTTTCCTCCGGCTCAATGATACTGTAAAGTGTCAATAAGGAGGAGTGGATGGCTCTGATCGCACACGTCGCAATCGTCGACGACTGGGATTCGGCACGCAACCTCGGCGAATACGTCGTCTCCACGCGCGGCGTGAGCCTCGACGAGGCCGGATTCGTGCACGCGGTGCGGCTCGACGGGGTGCGCGGTGTGCTCGACGAGTTCTACTCCGACATCCGTTTCGGCCTGCTGCTGATCGTGCTCGACGCCGACGCGCTGCGCGCCGACGGGCTCGAGATCACCGAGGAGACGCCGGGGTTCCCGCACATCCACGGCGCCATTCCGACGGACGGGGCGGCGATCGTGGCCGAGCTGCCGATCGAGCGCGACGGCGGCGAATTCGTGCTGCCCGACCTCAGCCGCTTCGCGGGCGGGGGCGCGCCGTCGACGAGCGCATGATGAGGGTCGCCGGCAGCACGGTGTGACTGGCCGGGGGAGACCAGCCCGGCTCCTCCAACTGCCGGATGACCCACGCCACCACCTGCTCACCCTGCAGGTCGGGTCGCTGCTCGATCGAGGTCAGGCCGAACATCTCCGCCAGCGGATGGTTGTCGATGCCGATCACCGAGAGGTCGTCGGGCACCGAGATGCCGAGCTCGCGGGCGGCGAGGATGACGCCGATCGCGACCTCGTCGGCCGCCGCGAAGATCGCCGTGGGCCGCCGTCGCGGGTCGCCCAGGATCTGCTTGCCGACGCGGTACGCGCTCGGGATGTCGAATCGGGTCGCGACGTAGGAGTCCTGGTCGTAGGCCACACCCGCCGCGGTGAGCGCCTCCATGAAGCCCTTCAGCCGCTTCGAGTGCACATGGAAGTCCATCTGCTCGTCGATGTCGCCGCCGACGTGCATGATGTCGCGGTGGCCGAGCAGCAGCAGGTGCTCGGTCGCCAGGCGGGCCGCCGCGACGTCGTCGATGCTGAGCGTGGGCACGCCTTCCAGAGCGCCCCCGATGCCCGCGATCGGCTTGCCGAGCGCGAGCAGGCGCTGCGTCTCGTCGGGGGTGATCTCGAGGGTCACCGCGATCACCGCGTCGACCCGCTTGCGCACCAGGAAGTACTCGAAGACGCGTGCGCGTTCCTCGTGCGACTTCGTGAGGTTGTAGAGCATCATGTCGTACCCGCGGTCGACCAGGGCGCGCTCGACCCCCTCGAGGATGCTCCCGAAGAACCATTGATTGATGACGGGGATGATCACGCCCACGTTGTTGGTGCGCCCGGTGACGAGGCTCGACGCGCTGGAGGAGACGACGTACCCGAGGCTTGCGGCAGCCTGGGACACGCGCATCCGTGTGTCGGCGGAGACATAGCCTCGACCGCTCAAGGCGCGGGAGACCGTGGCCTTCGACACCCCGGCCAGATTGGCCACGTCCTCGATCCCCGACACGCTCGACCTCCTCGTCTGCAAACGCTTCCAGAATCATAGCCCGCGGTGGCCGTCGCGATGGAAATCCGTTCCACAGCGATGATCGCCTGAATGTCGAGTGAGAGCGCTCTCTGCAACCAAATCGTTACCTTCGAGGGAAGTCGTGCGAGTGGGTTGAGATTTGCTGTGAGTTATGGAAAGGTTTCCCTACACAACGCCCCGGCTGGCACCACAACAGGGGCAACCACTCAACGAGGAGGAGAAATGCGGGCAACCTTGCACCGCCGGGTCACAGCACCCATCGCAATCGCGGCGGGCCTCGGCCTCGCACTCGCCGGCTGTTCCGGCGGCGCGGGAGGGGGCAACGCAGGCGACTCCGGTAAGGCAGACGGAGTCGTGACGGTCTACGGCACCATCGCCGACACCGAAGCCGAGCTTCTCGAACAGTCCTGGGCGGACTGGGAGAAAGAGAACAACATCGACATCCAGTACGAATCGTCGAAGGAGTTCGAGTCGCAGATCGGCATCCGGGCCCAGGGTGGCAACCCGCCCGACCTCGCGATCTTCCCGCAGCCGGGTCTGCTCGCCGACCTCGCCTCGCGCGGCTTCATCAAAGAGGCTCCCGACGGCGTCGAGAAGAACGCCGACGAGTACTGGTCGAGCGACTGGAAGGCCTACGGCACCGTCGACGACAAGTTCTACGGCGCCCCGCTCATGGCGAGCGTCAAGGGCTTCGTGTGGTACTCGCCGAAGCAGTTCGCCGACAACGGCTGGGAGGTCCCGAAGACCTACCAGGAGATGCTCGATCTCACCGCGAAGATGCAGTCCACCCTCGGCAAGCAGCCCTGGTGCGCCGGCTTCGGCTCGGGCGACGCCACCGGCTGGCCGGGCACGGACTGGGTCGAAGACCTGGTGCTGCGGCAGTCGGGCCCCGACGTCTACGACCAGTGGGTGAAGAACGAGGTCAAGTTCACCGACCCGAAGATCTCCGAGGCCTTCGACTCGGTCGGCGACATCCTGCTCGACCCGAACTACGTCAACGCGGGCTACGGCGACGTGAAGTCGATCAACAGCACCGAGTTCGGTGACGTGGCGACCGGCATGGCGCAGGGCACCTGCTCGCTCACCCACCAGGCCTCGTTCTTCGACGGCTTCCTCACCGACGCCGGCGCCACCGTCGGCCCCGACGCCGACATCTGGGCCTTTGTCACCCCGCCGGTGACCGAAGGCCAGAACGCCGTCACGGGTGGTGGCGAGATCGTCGGCGCCTTCTCGGACGACGCCGACACCGTCAAGGTGCAGGAGTACCTCTCGAGCCCCGAATGGGCGAACAGCCGCGTGTCGCTCGGTGGCGTCATCTCCGCGAACAAGGGTCTCGACCCGGCCAACGCGAAGAGCCCCATCCTGCAGCAGGCCATCAAGATCCTCCAGGACCCGGACACCACGTTCCGGTTCGACGCGAGTGACCTGATGCCCGGTGCCGTCGGCGCCGGAACCTTCTGGAAGGGCATGGTCGACTGGATCAACGGCACCCCGCAAGAAGAGGTGCTGACGCAGATCGAAGCGGGCTGGCCTACCGAGTAGCGCCCCCCTTACGTCGAGGCCGCCCGAAAAGTTCTTTCGGGCGGCCTCGGTGTACCGGTACGGTGTCAGGCACGGCGCCCAGGTGCGCCGGACCTGCACTGAGTTCACTGTCGCACTCGAAAGGTTGTCATGTCAGAGTTCTTGCTCTGGGTCGGGGGACTACCGCCACTCGCCCAGATTCCCATCGTCATCCTGGCCTTCGCGGCCGTGGTGGCGCTGCTCCTGTTCTTCATCGAGATCGCGCCGCGTAGCGGCCGCATGTACACGATCATCCGGCTCGCCGTCTGCATCATCGCGCCGTTCCTGGCGCTGGTGCTGATCGGGTCGGTCTGGTGGGCGGCCCTCATCGCCGCGGCCCTGGGCCTGCTGTTCTACTGGCTCGACAAGCGCTCCAAGCAGGGTGCGGGTTACCTGTTCCAGCTCTTCGGATTCCTCGCTCCCGCGATCATCCTGCTGCTGGTCGGCCTCATCTACCCCACCATCAAGACCGCCATCGACTCGCTGTTCTCCAGCCGCGGCAACTTTGTCGGGTTCGACAACTTCGTCTGGGTGCTGACCAGCCCGCAGAACCTCCGCGTCATCCTCAACACCATCATCTGGGTGCTCGTGGTACCGACGCTCTCCACCATCTTCGGTCTCGCCTACGCGGTGTTCATCGACAAGAGCCGGGGCGAGAAGTTCTTCAAGATCCTCGTCTTCATGCCGATGGCCATCTCCTTCGTGGGCGCCTCGATCATCTGGCGGTTCGTGTACACCTACCGCCCGGAGGACCAGAACCAGATCGGTCTGCTCAACCAGGTCGTGGTGTGGCTCGGCGGTCAGCCGCAGCAGTGGCTGGCGGGCTCGCCCTGGAACACCTTCTTCCTCATCGTGGTGCTCATCTGGATCCAGACCGGATTCGCGATGGTCGTGCTCTCCGCGGCCATCAAGGGCGTGCCGACCGAGCAGCTGGAGGCGGCCGAGCTCGACGGCACCAACGCGTGGCAGCGCTTCATCAACGTCACCGTGCCGGGCATCCGCTCGTCGCTCATCGTGGTGATCACCACGATCTCGATCGCGTCGCTCAAGGTGTTCGACATCGTGCGCACCATGACCGCGGGCGCCAACGACACCAGCGTGCTGGCGAACGAGATGTACACCCAGTTCAAGAACTTCGAGTACGGGCGGAGCGCGGCGTTCGCCGTGATCCTGTTCATCCTCGTGATGCCGATCGTCATCTACAACGCCCGGCAGATCAAGAAGCAGAGGGAGATCCGATGAGCGCCGTGCAGCCGATCGACCTGCCGGTCGACCCGACCACCAAGAAGCAGCTCCGTGGTGGCGAACGCGAGATCGAGCGTGAGGAGACGGCCGCCCGGCGCACCAAGCGCCGGCTGACCAGCCGCGGGGCCACGATCGCGGCGCTCATCATCGCGATCCTGTGGACCATCCCCACCTTCGGCCTGTTCATCTCGTCGTTCCGTGAGCGGAACGACATCCAGACCACCGGCTGGTGGACAATCTTCAGCAACTGGGGCTTCACGCTCGACAACTACGCCGACGTGCTCCAGGCCGGTAACTCGCAGGTCACGATCGCCTCGTCGTTCGTGAACTCGATCGCCATCACCATCCCGGCCACGCTCATCCCGCTGGTCATCGCCTCGCTCGCGGCCTACGCCTTCGCGTGGATCGACTTCAAGGGCAAGGACTGGCTGTTCATCGGGGTCTTCGCGCTGCAGATCGTGCCGATCCAGATGGCGCTGGTGCCGCTGCTGTCGCTGTTCTCGCGCGGTGTCGCGGTGGGCGACGACTGGATCTTCTCCGGCATCCCGTCGGCGGGCACCTTCTCGCAGGTGTGGATCGCGCACTCGATCTTCGCGCTGCCGCTCGCCATCTTCCTGCTGCACAACTTCGTGTCGGAGATCCCGCGCGAGGTCATCGAGGCGGCGCGCGTCGACGGCGCCGGGCACGGGCAGATCTTCTTCCGCATCATCCTGCCGCTCACCATGCCGGCGCTGGCGTCGTTCGCGATCTTCCAGTTCCTCTGGGTGTGGAACGACCTGCTCGTGGCGCTCATCTTCGCCGACGGCTCGGTGGCGCCGATCACCAAGCTGCTGGCCGAGATCACCGGGTCGCGCGGTCAGGACTGGTACCTGCTCACGGCGGGTGCGTTCGTGGCCATCGTGGTGCCGCTGATCGTGTTCTTCGCGCTGCAGCGGTTCTTCGTGCGCGGCCTCCTGGCGGGCTCGACGAAGGGGTAGTTGTCGCGTTCGTTCAAGCATCGCGCGGGCATCGTGCCGACGATGGATTCGAGGGAAGGAAACGACCATGCAGAATCCTGACGACACGATCGCCCGCGCGAGCGTCGTGGTGGAGGCGACGCCCGCCGAGGTGTGGCGGGCGCTGACCGACCCGGCGATCGTGAAGGAGTACTTCTTCGGCACCACCGTGTCGACCGACTGGCAGGTGGGCAGTCCCATCACCTACGCGGGCGAGTGGGAGGGCAAGGCCTACGAAGACAAAGGGAAGGTGCTCGAGGTCGACGAACCGCGGCGGCTCGTGACCAGCTTCTTCAGCCCGATGAGCGGCAAGGCGGATGCGCCGGAGAACTACCAGACGGTCACCTACCTGATCGAGCAGGTCGAGAGCGGCACGCGCGTCTCGGTCGAGCAGGACAACAACGCCGACGCGACGGCCGCCGAGCACTCGTCGGGCAACTGGCAGATGATCCTCGACGGGCTCGCGGGGGTGCTCACGAAGGGGTGAGTTCCGCCCTGCGCGAAGCGCGGCGAGGGTGTCGGCGGCCGGGCGTAGGGTGAGCCTGTGAGCGGAGTGGGCGGCGGCGGCCGGATGAGCGCGGTGGCGGCCGCCGGCGGCGTCGCGCGCGCGGGTGGTGGCGGCCGCGTGTCGGGCGGCGACGCCCGGGCGCAGCGCGCGGCCAACGCCGAGGCGCCGAAGATCCCGCACCTCTTCCAGCGCATCTCCACGCTGTTCCTGCCCTACCGCGCGGCACTCATCACCACGGGCATCCTCGTTCTCATCACCGCGGGCCTCACGGTGCTGCCGCCGCTGCTCACGCAGCAGGCCTTCGACCTCGGCCTCTTCCCGCCGGCCGGCACGCCGAACATCCCGGTGCTCGTCGAGCTCGTCGGCCTGATGGTGCTGATCTGGATCGTCTCGGCCGCGCTCGGCGTCTGGCAGACCTACCTCACCGCGAAGGTCGGCAACCGGGTGATGGGCGACCTGCGCATCCGCCTGTTCAGTCACCTGCAGCGCATGGAGCTGGCGTTCTTCACCCGCACGAAGACCGGCATCATCCAGTCGCGGCTGCAGAACGACGTCGGCGGTGTGGCGAGCGTGCTCACCAACACCGTGTCGAGCGTGCTCGGCAACACCGTCACCGTCATCGCGGCGCTCGTGGCCATGCTCCTGCTGAGCTGGCAGCTGACCGTGGTGGCGGTCGTGCTGATGCCCTTACTCGTCTTCGTGCAGCGCCGGGTAGGCCAGGTGCGGGCGCGCATCGCGGCGCAGACCCAGGAGTCGCTCTCGGACATGACGGCCATCACGCAGGAGACGCTGAGCGTCTCGGGCATCCTGCTGGCCAAGAGCTTCAACCGGCAGGCCACCGAGGTGGCGCGCTACTCGGACGAGAACGACAACCAGATCCGCCTGCAGGTGCGGCAGCAGATGAGCGGTCAGTGGTTCTTCGCCATCGTGCAAATCTTCTTGTCGAATCGTGCCGGCCATCGTCTACCTCGTGTCGGGCTACCT
>BADC01000282.1 GCA_000333435.1 Corynebacterium-like bacterium B27
GTAGTACACGACGTCGACCCGCGCGGTGGCGGCATCCCGCGCGTCGAGGTCGTCGGCATCCGGCCACTCGCCGAGTCGCCACTCGCACACCGCGCAGAGCCACCCCGACGGGTAGCGCACACCCGACCTCGAGCCGCAGGCCAGGCACGGCGACGGCAGCACATCCGTCACCCCCACCTCCCCGACCATCCACTCGTGGGCCGCGAGGGCGTGCTGCGTGCAGAGCGCGAGCGGGGCGGACGGCTCGACGGCGGCACCGCAGAGCGCGCAGGGTTCGCCGACCCGCGGCGGTTCGTGCACCATGCCGGAACCCTACCGGCGGCCGCCGACACCGGCTCGGTATCGCGCCGACGCCGGTGTCGGAGGTGCACGGTAGCGTCGCCGCAGGCGGCGACGGGAGAGAGGCTGGGCGGTGCCCGAGAACATCGAGGCGTGGTGGGAGCGGCGGCAGCGCTCGAAAGAGCGCGCCGTGCCGTACCCGGTGGGGTCGTACCGGGAGGAGTGGGCGATGTACCCGATGCTCGTGCGCCAGTACCATCCCGACCTCAACCGCATGATCACATTGACGCAGATCCCGCCGGCGGCCGACGTCTACCTCACCTGGCAGTGCGACGCCGGTCACCTCTTCGTGGCGACACCCGAGGAGCAGCGGTCCCGCCCCGGGGGACGACGCCGGCGCTCGGCGTGGTGTCCCGTCTGCGCCGACCTCGCCGCTCCCCGGCGCATCCGCCCGGCGGAGCCACCGGCCTCGGCCTCGGCCCCCGCAACGGGCCGGCCGACCGCAGGCGGGCCCAGAGCAGCGACGCGATCGAGCACGGCGTGCTCGGGCTGATCGCCCTGGCCGGTCTGGTGATCGGCGTGGTCAGCACGATCGCCCTGAACGGCTTCTTGCTCGACCGCCTCGACTCGCAGGTGAACGAGGCCTCCGATCGCGCCGTCTTCTCTCTCACGACGCAGGCTCAGGGCTCCGGTCCGCAGCCGGGGATCTCGCTCGGCCAGGCGGCGGGCACCGTCGTCGCGCTGGTCTCGGCCGGCGTCGCCACCAACGGCTACGTGCTCGACGACGCGGGTCAGCTGCAGCAACTCACCTCTGCGCAGCTCGCGGCCCTCGACGGGGTGGCCGGCGAATCGACCACCCAATCGGCGCCGGTCGGCGGCAGCGGTTTCAGCCTGGCGCCCACTGATCCGACGAGCGTCACCATCGACGGGCTCGGCGCCTACCGGGTCGAAGGCCGCACCGTCACGTCGGCCGGCGACATCCTCGTCACGGGGCTGCCGCTCGCCGACGTCGACAGCACGGTCACCCAGCTCGTCGTCGTGATCGTGCTGGTCACGGCGGGTGCGATGGCGCTCGCCGGAGTGGCCGGTCTCCTCATCATCCGGCTCGCGCTGCGCCCGCTCGATCGGGTCGCCGCCACCGCGACCCGCGTGGCCGAACTGCCGCTCGATCGGGGCGACGTCGCCCTGGCAGAGCGGGTCCCGGCCGGCGACACCGATCCCCGCTCCGAGGTGGGCCGGGTGGGTCTGGCCTTCAACCGGATGCTCGAACACGTCGCCAGCGCGCTGACCTCCCGTCAGCGCAGCGAGCACAAGGTGCGACAGTTCGTGGCCGATGCCAGCCACGAGTTGCGCACGCCGCTCGCGAGCATCCGCGGCTACGCCGAGCTCACCCGCCGCACCGCGCCCGAGCTGCCGGCGGAGGTCGCGCACTCGCTCAACCGCATCGAGTCCGAGGCGACGCGCATGACCACTCTCGTCGAAGACCTGCTCTTGCTGGCACGCCTCGACGCCAAGCCCGAGCTCGACCTCACCGAGGTCGACCTCTCGCTGGTGCTCGTCGACGCCGTGAGCGACGCGCACGTGGCGGGGCCCGATCACGCCTGGGAGCTCGACCTGCCGGAGGAGCCCGTGCTGGTGGCCGGCGACGCGCACCGGCTGCACCAGGTGTTCACGAACCTGCTCGCCAACGCCCGGGTGCACACGCCGGCGGGCACCACGGTGCGCGTGGGCGTGCGGGCGGAGGCGCGAGAGGGCGCATCCGTCGCCGTGGTGACCGTCGCCGACGACGGCCCGGGCATCGCGCCCGAGCTCCTGCCGACGTTGTTCGAGCGGTTCGTGCGCGGCGATGCGTCGCGGTCGCGGCACGCCGGCAGCACGGGGCTGGGGCTGGCGATCGTGTCGGCGGTGGTGGCGGCGCACAACGGTGCGGTGACGGTGCGGAGCGACCCGGGCGAGACCGTGTTCACCGTCACGATCCCGTTGCAGGGCTGAGCACCGCACGCTCGTCGAGGTAGAGCGTGACGTCGTCGAGCCGGATGCGCCGGTAGTGCCCACCCGCGGCGTGCAGCAGTGCCGTCACGGCCGGATCGACCGGGAAGCGCAGCTCGTGCTTCAGCGCGATCGCCACCACACCGGGGCTGTCGGCGGCGGTCACCCCGCGGCCGTCGAGGTAGGGCAGGTACTCCCAGTCGGCCATTCCGCCCACCAGCACGGCTCCCGTCGGCACCCCCAGTCGCTCCAGCTCCGGGAGCACGAGCGCCATGTCGCGCGGGCGCTCGGCCGCGATCGCCATCGAGGTGAAGGCCGCAGCACCGAGCCCCAGGGCGACGGATGTGACGACGAGCACGCGCGCCCCGGCCCGGGCTGCCCGCCGCTGGGCCCGGGCGAGGCGGAACAGGTTGGCCATGCCGAGCCCGAACAGGGCGCAGAGCGGCCAGACCCAGGCGTAGTAGTAGTGCGGCAGCGCCACGGCCGACACCGCGAACTGGAACACCCACTCGAGCAGCACGGCACCGCCGAGCAGAACGGGCAGCGCCGGGGCGGCGCGAGACCCGGCCAACGCGGCAACGGCGCCGATGGCGAGCGCGACCACAGCGGCCACGCCCATGCCGTCGACCGCGAAGACGAGGTTCGCCCACCAGGGCGGATGCGTCGTCGCCAGTCCGGCGAACGCCACCAGGTGCCCGGCGGTGTTGTGTGCCGTCTGGAAGCGCAGCATGGTGAGGAACGAGTCGACGAAGCCGGCCGGAAGGTACACGAGGGTGACGACCGCGAGCATGACCGCGGTGAAGACGGCGATGGAGGCTGCGGCGGCTCGAACCGCCCGCGCCCGCCGCATCCGCTCTCGCCGGAGTGTCGGTCGAACGCGCGGGCGGCGGAGCGCCGGCAGAGCGCGTGACACGGGAAGCAGGACGAGTGCGGGCACCATCGCCGCCGACGGCACTTTCGAGGTGACCGACAGTGCCATGGCGAGCGCGGAGAGCGTCAGCCAGAGCCACGAGCCGGTGCGGTACCACCGCCACGCCGCAGCGAAGGCCGCGAGGGCGAACACCGCCATGAATGGGTCGAGCAGCGCGAACCGGTCGATCCGCACCCCGCTCGTGACGCCGTGCGGCAGCAGCAACCAGGCTCCCGCGCCGCAGAGCGCCCCGGCCCATCCGATCTCCGCACGGAGCCAGAGGTAGAGCAGCACGCCACCCGCGATCACCGCGATGCCGACGGCGACGCGCGCCGGGACGACGCCGGGGCCGAGGGCGAGCTGGGCCAGGCCGATGATGAGCTTCGCGGTGGGCGGTGCTCGGGT
>BADC01000281.1 GCA_000333435.1 Corynebacterium-like bacterium B27
CGTCGAGCGGCACGCGCTTGTCGTGGAAGGTCAGGCGGACCGGGCGACGCTCCGGGTCGGGCGCGCCATAATGGTGCACCTTGCCTTCGGCATCGGTGATGATCAGCTCGCCCTGTTTGACGATACGGCGAAGCAACGGATCGAGTAGCAACCATCGACCACGTTCGCGCGGTCGAGATGGTGCTCGCCGACGGCTCGGTGGTGCGCGTCGACGCCGAGTCCGACCCCGACCTGTTCTGGGCCGTGCGCGGCGCCGGCGCGAACATGGGCGTCGTCACGTCGTTCGACTTCGAGGTCGACGAGGTGGGCGAGGTGGGCTGGGCCCAGCTCGTGATCGAGGCGAGCGACCCGGCGGCCTTCCTCGAGGGGTGGGGCGCGGCCGTGCAGGCGGCGCCGCGTGACGTCACGAGCTTCCTCATCATGTCGGGTGCCCGGCCAGGGCAGCCGCCGGCGGCCATCGTGATGACCATGGTCGACTCCGCCGACCCCGACACCGTCATCGAACGGCTCCAGCCGTTCGCGCAGCTCGGGCCGCTGCTGCAGCAGTCGGTGCAGCTGACGAGCTACGCGCAGGTGATGGCGAACAACGAGCACGGTCCGCAGCGCGGCGCGGGCGAGCCGGTGACCCGGTCGGCCCTCGTCGACCGCATCACCCCCGAGCTCGCTGCGGCGATGGCCCGCGTGCTCGCGAGCGGCGCCACCCACTTCTTCTCGCTGCGTGCACTGGGCGGGGCCGTGGCCGACGTGCCCGACGACGCGACGGCGTTCGCGCACCGCTCGGCGGCGTTCTCGATCGCGACCTTCGGTTCGAACGAGGGCCGACTGGCGGCGGCCTGGGCCGACATCGCGGCGCACTCACGGGGGCTCTACCTGAGCTTCGAGACGTCGCTCCGCCCCGAGCGCATCGAGGAGGCCTACCCGCCGGCCACGCTGGAGCGCCTCCGCGCGATCAAGTCGCGGGTCGACCCGCAGAGCCTGTTCCGCGACAATTTCGCCATCGCGGCCGAGGTCGCCGTCACGGGGTAGGCTCCGCCGGCCATTCGCGCCCGCCTTCTAAGAAGGCTGGAAGAAATTCGGATGATCGTTGAGAGGGTAGACCCCGATCGACTCACCCGAATCGAGCTGACGATGACCGAACGCACCCTCACGGCGCCCCGCGCCGAGCACCGCCGCGCGACCGACCCGCTGGACCGCGCCCGACGCATCCGTGGCCGCCGCCGGATGCGTGCAGCCGACCTCATGGTCGCCCTGTGCTGGACCTCGGTCGCCGCCGCGGTGAGCCTGTGGCTGGCGTACGGCGGGCTCGGCCAGGTGACCGATCTCGCCTCCGGCCTCACCGCCGCCGGCATCGTGACCGGGCTGGTGGGAACGGACCTGATCCTCGTGATGCTCGTGCTCGCGGCCCGCATCCCGGTGATCGACCGCGTCGTCGGGCAGGACACCGCGATGGCGTTCCACCGCCGCCTCGGCAAGCCCGCCCTGTACCTCATCCTGGCGCACGGAGTGCTCCTCACCATCGGGTACGCGATGACCGACGGGGTCACCGTCGTGGCCGAGACGGTCGGCCTGTTCCGGGGCACCGACATGGTTCTGGCCTACCTCGCGCTGGCCCTGCTCGTGGCGGTCGTGGTCACCTCCGTCGTCGCCGTGCGCCGCCGGTTCTCGTACGAGGCCTGGCACCTCATCCACCTGCTGAGCTACCTCGCCGTGCTCACCGCGGTGCCGCATCAGCTGAGCGCCGGCGGCGTGCTCGCCGCCGGATCGCTGCAGCGTGTCTACTGGATCGCGCTCTACGTGCTCGCGTTCGGGTCGATCGCGGTGTTCCGGTTCCTCGTTCCGGCTGTCCGCAGCGCCCGCCACGACATCCGGGTCGCAGGCGTCGAAGCGGTGGCGCCCGGAGTGGTGTCGCTGCACCTGCGCGGCAAGGGCCTCGACCGGCTCCAGACGCACGGTGGACAGTACGCGATCTGGCGGTTCTGGACCGGCGCAACCTGGTGGCACGCGCATCCGATCTCCTTCTCCGCGGTGCCCACCGCGACCTCGGCCCGCATCACCGTGCGCGACCTGGGGTCGGGCAGCGCAGCGATCAGCCGGGTCAGGCCGGGCACCCGCGTGTCGATCGAGGGGCCGTACGGCGTGTTCACCGACAGTCACCGGGTCGCCCCGAAGGTCGCGGTCATCGCCGCGGGCATCGGCATCACGCCGGTGCGGTCGTTCCTCGAGCACTCCGCGCTCCGGCCCGGTGAGGCCACCGTGATCCTGCGCGGCAGCGATCCCGCGCAGACCTACCTGTGGCACGAGATCGGCGAGCTCCGCAGCATGCGCGGCAACGCCGTCTACACGATGCTCGGTGCCCGCCCGCGGGGCCTGGCCACCTGGATGTCGGCGGAGGCCCTCGCTCGCGGGGTCACGATCACCACGGCCTTCCCCGACCTGCTGAACTCCGACCTGTACGTCTGCGGGCCGCAGTCCTGGGCCGATCTCGTCATCCGCGACGCCCGGGCCGCCGGGCTCCCCGAGGCGCAGATCCACGTGGAGAGGTTCGACTGGTGAGGGCCCGCGCGCTCGCTCTGAGCATCCTCTCCTCCGCGGCCGTGATCGCGGTCGGCTGGCAGCTCGGCACCCAGGGGCAGGTCGGCACGGCGACGGATGCGTCGGCCGGCACCGCGCCCGCGCCGACCGGCGCGGCAGGAACGCCGGCGGCATCCCCACCGGCCGCCGCGTCCAGCTCCGGGTCCGCCCCCGCGCCGACGACCGCGCCGACGACCGCCCCCACCACCGCGCCGTCGACGCAGGCGCCGGCCGCGACCGGGGTCTCCGGCACCTTCACGGGCGCATCCGCCTCGACCCGGTTCGGCGACGTGCAGGTGCAGATCACGGTGCAGAACGGCACGATCACCGACGTCGTCGCCCTGCACCTCACCGACCGCGATTCACGCTCGGTCTCGATCAGCAACCGGGCCGCCCCGATGCTCCGCCAGCAGGTGCTCGCCGCGCAGTCGGCGAAGATCCAGGGCGTCTCGGGCGCCACGTACACGAGCGAGGGCTACCTGAGCTCGCTGCAGTCCGCGCTCGACCTGGCAGGCCTCTGACCGTGGCCGTGCACGTGTTCGACACCATGGGAACGACGGTCAGCCTGCGTTTCGCGGATGCCCTCCCGAACGCGACCGTGCTGGCCGACGTGGAGGAGGCCTTCCGCGAGTTCGACCGGCGGTTCAGCCTCTATCGCCCCGACTCGGAACTCAGCCGGGTGGCTCGCGGCGATCTGGCGCTGACCAGGACGACTCCGGAGCTGCGGGAGGCGTACGCCGAGGCGCTCGAGTGGGAGCGACGCACCGCCGGCGCCTTCACGCCGCACCGCCCGGACGGGGTCGTCGACCTCGCCGGCACGGTCAAGGCGAAAGCGATCGACGCGGCCGGGTGCATCCTCGACCGGGCTGCTCAGACCGACTGGATGCTCACGGCCGGCGGCGACATCCTGATGCGGGG
>BADC01000280.1 GCA_000333435.1 Corynebacterium-like bacterium B27
CGCCGGACACCGCGACCACTCCCCCGGTGCGGCGGGCGATGCGGCGGGCGGCGGCGACCGCATCCTCGACCGTGTCGACGGCATCCACCCCGCGGCCACCCCCGCCCGCGCCGTCGAGCGCGATGATCTCCGAGGCGTTGCCCCGCACGATCGCGGGGCGAAGCGCCACGAGCTCGGCCGCGAGCGCCGTGCGCACCGGCAGCGCGCCGATCGCGACCGGGTCGAGCACCCACGGCGTGCCGGCCGCACCGGCGGCGGCCGCGCACTCGCGCATCGCCGCGCGCTGTTCGGCGGTCGGTGTGCCGAGGTTGATCAGTGCGCCCGACGCGACGGCGGCGAAGGGGCCGGCTTCGCCCGGGATGTCGACCATCGCGGGCGCGGCCCCCAGGGCGAGCAGGGCGTTGGCGGTGAAGTTGGTCACCACGGCGTTGGTGAGGCACTGCACGAGCGGTGCCTGCTCGCGCACCGCCTGCCAGGCGTCGACGGTGGATTGGGTCAGCTGTTCCGGCGTGCGCGTCATGCGCGACATCCCTTCGCTAGTACGAACTAGATCAGGTTCGACGGGTGTGTTCTCAGCCCCGCAGGGCACCCCGTGTCACGTGTTGCCTCCAGGCTAGCCGACCTGGCGTCGAGTCTTCCGCCATAAACGGATAAGTCATCCGTTTTAGGGGTACAGTGTTCTTCATGACTCCTTCCGTCCGGGCCGACGCGGTGCGCAGCCGCGAGCGCATCCTCGAAGTCGCCAAGGGGCACGACGCGGCCGACCTCCGGCTGAACGAGGTCGCGCGCGAGGCCGGCGTCGGCGTCGGCACGGTGTACCGGCACTTCCCCACCGTGCGCGCGCTCGTCGAGGCGTTGAGCGTCGAATCGCTCCGCCGCCTGGGCGACGCGGCCGATGCCGCGGCACGCTAGCCCGATCCGCTCGTCGCGCTCCGCCGGTTCCTCGAAGACGCGCTCGCGCTGCAGCTCGTCCGACTCCGGCCTCTAGGCCGTGCTCGTCGACCTCTAACGCTTCCGATCCCGCGGTGCACAGCGAGTGCACCGCGGCGCGAGCGCAGGTGCACGCCGGCTTCGGCACCGTCCTCGCCCGCGCCCAGGCCACCGGCGCCGTGCGCGCCGACCTCTCGGCCGCGCAACTGCAGCGGCTCGTGTGCGGCGTCGAGCACGCCGTGCGCCTCGGCTCACCGGCCGATCGGCCGGTCCTTCTCGACGTTCTCATCGCGGGCATCCGCGCCTGAAAGGATCACCATGGACTACGGACACGACCTGCGCTTCGGCGCCTTCATCACCCCCACCGCGGGTGACCCGCAGACGCCTGTGCGCCTCGCCCAGCTCGCGGAGGCGTCCGGCCTCGATCTGGTCACCTTCCAAGACCACCCCTACCAGCCGTCGTTCCTCGACACCTGGACCCTCATGTCCTACGTCGCCGCCGCCACCGAGCGCGTGCACATCGCGCCGAACGTGCTGAACCTGCCGCTGCGGCCTCCGGCGGTGCTCGCCGGCGCGGCCGCGAGCCTCGACCTCCTCTCCGGCGGCCGCCTCGACCTCGGCCTCGGCGCCGGCGCGTTCTGGGACGCGATCGAGGCGATGGGCACCCCGAAGCTCACCCCCGGCCAGGCCGTCACCGCTCTGGGAGAGGCGATCGCCATCATCCGGGCGCGCTGGGACACCGCGCAGCGCGGCGGTGTGTTCATCGACGGCTCGACCCACTCGGTGCACGGCGCGAAGCGCGGCCCCCGGCCCGCCCATGAGATCCCGATCTGGCTCGGCGCCCGCAAGCCGCGGATGCTCGCGCTCATCGGCCGCGCCGCCGACGGCTGGCTCCCCTCGCTCCCCTGGCTCGAGCCGGGCGAGTACGCCCGGGGCAACGAGCGCATCGACGAGGCCGCCCAGGCCGCGGGCCGCGACCCGCGGAGCATCCGGCGGCTGCTGAACATCGGGCCGTCACCGAAGGATGCGCGCGCCTGGGCCGAAGAAGCTCGCCGGCTACACGCTCGCCGACGGCGTCTCGA
>BADC01000279.1 GCA_000333435.1 Corynebacterium-like bacterium B27
GCGCTGTACGCGCCGCTGCGCGAGGCGGTCGACGCCGGCATCAAGGTGGTGCTCGTCGACACCACGCTCGACGACCCGTCGATTGCCGAATCCGAGGTCTCCTCCGACAATGAAGAGGGAGGCAAGGTCGCCGCCGAGACCCTGGCTGAAGCGCTCGGCGACGAAACGGGGTCGGTACCGGTTCATCCAGGGTCTCGCCCTGGCCGGCATCGAGGTCGACCGTCGCATCCTCGCTGAGCTCGCGGTCAACGAGCCCGCCACCTTCGCGGCCCTGGTCGAAAGCGCGCGGAGCGCGCTGCCGGCCGACACGTCGGCACCGAAGACCGCCGCGTAACCGGGACTTCAGCAGAAGCATCACAAGAGAACAGAGAGCGAGCCACATGCTGGACAACCCGCGATCACCGCGCGTTCGGGCAGTGGCGAAACTCGCCAAGAAGGGAGCCCGGTCCGAGACCGGGCTCTTTCTCTTGGAGGGCCCGCAGGCCGTGGCCGAAGCTCTCGTCTACGGCCCGCAGTTGCTCGTGGAGCTGTACGCCACGCCCACGGCCCTCGAGCGCTACGCCGAGATCGCACACGCCGCCGCCGACGCCCGGGTCGACGTGCAGTTCGTCACCGAGCAGGTGCTCGACACCATGGCCGACACGGTCACGCCGCAGGGCTTCGTGGCGGTCTGCCGCCAGTTCCCGACCGCGCTGAAAGGCATCTTCGCCGCGAAGCCGCGCCTCGTCGCCGTGCTCGAGGAGGTCCGCGATCCGGGCAACGCCGGCACGATCATCCGTGCGGCGGATGCGGCGGGTGCGGATGCGGTCATCCTCACCGGCCGCTCGGTCGACCTGTACAACCCCAAGGTGGTGCGCTCGACGACGGGCTCGCTCTTCCACCTCCCGGTCGCGGTCGACGCGACCCTCACCGACGTGGTCGAGCGCGCTCGCGCGGCCGGGCTGCAGACGCTCGCCGCCGACATCAAGGGCGACGATCTGCTCGACGTCCGAACGGCGGGTCTTCTCGCCGAGCCCACGGCGTGGGTTTTCGGCAACGAGGCGCGCGGGCTGCCTGACGAGTACCTCACCGTGGTCGACCGGGCGGTGTCGTTGCCGATCTACGGCCAGGCGGAGTCTCTGAACCTCGCGACCGCAGCATCGGTCTGCCTCTACGAGAGCGCCTTCGCGCTCCGTTCCTGACCGCTCCCCGGGCGGGTCTCGCTTCGATCACGGTACGCAATTACTCATTGCTGTCCCCCGAACGGGTGTGCTTGGGTGGTTGCATGGACCCGCAAACCACCCCCGTTCGAGGGGCACGGGGTGTCGGCGAGCCCCTCGTCGTCATCGACCACGTCGACAAGCACTTCGGCGACCTCCACGTTCTGAAAGACATCAACACCACCGTCGCCCGCGGCGAAGTGGTGGTCGTCATCGGCCCGTCGGGCTCCGGCAAGTCGACCCTGTGCCGCGCCATCAATCGGCTGGAGACCATCGACTCGGGCACCATCTCCATCGACGGCCGGGCGCTGCCGAGCGAGGGCCGGGAACTCGCAATCCTGCGGGCCGACGTCGGCATGGTGTTCCAGTCGTTCAACCTCTTCGCGCACAAGACGGTGCTCGAGAACGTCACGCTCGCGCCGATGAAGGTGCGCAGGCTCTCGAAGAAGGTGGCCGAAGAGCGCGGCATGGCGCTGCTCGAGCGCGTGGGCGTCGCGAACCAGGCGCAGAAGCTCCCCGCGCAGCTCTCCGGCGGGCAGCAGCAGCGGGTGGCCATCGCCCGCTCGCTCGCCATGGAGCCGAAGCTCATCCTGCTCGACGAGCCGACCAGCGCGCTCGACCCGGAGATGATCAACGAGGTGCTCGACGTCATGGTCGGGCTGGCGAAAGACGGCATGACGATGGTGGTCGTCACCCATGAGATGGGCTTCGCGCGCAAGGCGGCCGACCGGGTCGTCTTCATTGCCGACGGCCGCATCGAAGAAGAGGCCGCCCCTGAGGAGTTCTTCGGCAACCCGCGTTCGGCGCGGGCGAAAGACTTCCTCTCCAAGATCCTCGCCCACTAGGCGAGCAGGCGGGTGCCATCCGCCGCAGCACCACCCACGGAAGAACACACAGCACTCAAGAGAGGTACGAACCATGAGGCACACGAAGCTCACGTTCATCGCACTCGCCGCCGCCACCGCGCTGGCGCTGTCCGCCTGCGCGGGGTCCACCGACCCTGCCGACGACGCCGCGACCACACCCGAGCCCGCGCCCTCCTTCGCGGCCGGCTCCACCATGCAGAAGCTCGCCGACGCGGGCACCATCACCATCGGCACCAAGTTCGACCAGCCGCTGTTCGGCCTGATGGGCCCGGACAACGTGCCCGTCGGTTTCGACATCGAGATCGGCAAGATCATCGCGGGCAGCCTCGGCATCCCCGAGGACAAGATCGTCTGGAAGGAGGCCGTCTCGGCCAACCGTGAGCCATTCATCCAGAACGGCGAGGTCGACCTCGTCGTGGCCACCTACACCATCAACGACAAGCGCAAAGAGGTGGTCTCGTTCGCCGGGCCCTACTACATGGCCGGTCAGTCCATCCTGGTGAAGGCCGACAACGACGACATCAAGACCGAAGACGACCTGGTGGGCAAGCCCGTCTGCTCCGTCACCGGATCGACGCCCGCCGCCAAGCTCGCCGAGCTCGGCGCCGAGCCGCTGCTCACCGACACCTACACCAACTGCCTCGAGCCGCTGCGCAGCGGTCAGGTCGTCGCGGTGTCGACCGACAACGTCATCCTCGCCGGTCTCGCCGCGCAGAACGAGGGCGAGTTCAAGGTGGTCGGCAAGCCCTTCACCGATGAGCCCTACGGCATCGGTCTCGCGCTCGACGACACCGAGTTCCGCGACTACATCAACGACGTGCTCGAGGAGTCGTACGACGACGGCAGCTACCAGAAGGCGTGGGACGACACGGCCGGTCAGGTGCTGGAGTTCGTCGACCCGCCCGCGGTCGACCGGTACTGAGCGAACCAGCACTGACGATCCGGCGCTGAGTCACGAACACTGACGCGCCGCGTGTGAACGGAGACGGATGAACGCCATCATCGAGAACCTGCCCCGGTTCCTCGACGGCTTCAGCATGACCTTGCTCTTGCTCGTGGTGTCGGGCACGGGTGCGCTCGTGCTCGGCACCGTGGTGGCGGCCATGCGCATCGCGCCGGTGCCCTCGCTGAACGGCTTCGCAGCCGTCTACACCGAGGTGCTGCGCAACACCCCGCTCACCCTGGTGGTGTTCTTCTGCGCCATCATCCTGCCCTACCTCGGGTCGAATCTGCCCTACCTGGCCTGCGCCATCATCGGGCTCACGCTGTACACCTCGCCGTTCGTGGCCGAGGCGCTCCGATCGGGCATCAACGGGGTGCCGGTCGGTCAGGCCGAGGCCGCGCGCAGCCTCGGCCTCGGCTTCGGGCAGTCGGTCACGCTCATCATCTTCCCGCAGGCATTCCGCATGGTCATCCCGCCGCTCATCAACGTGCTGATCGCGCTCACGAAGAACACCTCGGTGGCCGGCGGGTTCTTCGTGGTCGAACTGTTCACGGTGGCCAAGGAGCTCACGAACGCCAACGGCAACGCGGTCATCGCCATCCTGCTCGCCATCGCGGCCTTCTACCTCGTGATCACCATCCCGCTCGGCATCCTGTCTGGGCGGCTCGAACGACGATTGGCGGTGCAGCGATGAGTGCGTCCGTTCTCTTCGACGCCCCGGGCCCCAAGACCCGTCGACGCTCGCTCATCGCGTCGCTGATCGTGCTCGCGCTCCTCATCGCGGGGGTCGTCTGGATCGCGTTCACGCTGGCTCAACCGCGCGAGTCGTCGGGCCTGAGGCTGCCGGGGTACTTCGCGCCGAGCCGGTGGGACATCTTCGCCGACCCCGCGGTCTGGGGTTTCATCGGCCGGGGTCTGCTCAACACCCTCCAGGCGGCCGCAGCGGGTGCCGTGATCGCGCTGGTGCTCGGCGTGCTCTTCGCCGTGCTGCGCACCTCGGCGCACGCCGCCATCCGGGTGCCCACCATCGTGGTGCAGGAGTTCCTGCGCGGCATGCCGGTGCTACTCATGATGCTCTTCATCCTGCTGGCCGCCTCCACCGGCGCCTTCTGGGCCGTCGTCATCGCCCTCGGCGTCTACAACGGGGCGATCATCGGCGAGGCACTGCGGGCCGGGCTGGTCTCGCTGCCCCGAGGGCAGCGGGAGGCCGGGCTCAGCCTCGGCCTCACCCCGTTGCAGACGAAGTTCTCGGTCGAGTTCCCGCAGGCCTTCCGGCAGATGCTCCCGGTGATCGTGGCCCAGCTCGTCGTGCTGCTGAAAGACACCAGCCTCGGCTACATCGTCGGCTACCCCGAACTCATCCGCACCACGATGAACAACCTGGCGAGCTTCTACGGCAACCGCTACCTGTTCTCGCTCTTCGTCGTGACCCTGGTGATCTATCTCGCGGTGAACCTGTCGCTCTCCGCCGTCGCCCGACGCCTCGCCCGGCAGCGCCGGCCCCGAAAGTCGCTGGCGGGCGCGCCCGACCCGGAGGACGCCACCACCGAGTAAACTCGGTACTCGTGTCTGAACCCATCGCCATCACCGAGCAGGCGGTGAGCGACGCGGTCGACGCGGCGCTCGCGGCCCTCGCCGACGCCACCGATTCCGCCGGCCTTCGCGCCGTGCGCACCGAGCACGCCGGCGAGCACTCGCCGCTGGCCGGCTTCAACGCGGCCATCAAGAGCCTGCCCGGCGATCAGAAGGCAGCCGCCGGCAAGCTCGTCGGTCAGGCCCGCGCCCGGGTGAACCAGGCGATCGCGACTCGTGAGACCGAGGTCGTGGCGCTCGAGGAGGCCCGGCGTCTCGCCGACGAGGCGGTAGACGTCACGGCCGTCGCCACGCGGCGTCGCATCGGTGCCCGGCATCCGCTCTCCCTCCTCCAGGATCGCATCGCCGACATCTTCGTGGGCATGGGCTGGGAGGTGGCCGAAGGCCCCGAGGTCGAGAGCGAGTGGTTCAACTTCGACGCCCTCAACTTCGACGCCGACCACCCGGCCCGCGCGATGCAGGACACCTTCTTCATCGACCCGCCCGAGTCGCACCTCGTGCTGCGCACGCACACGAGCCCCGTGCAGGTGCGGTCGCTCCTCGAGCGCGACCTCCCGGTCTACGTCATCGCTCCCGGCCGTGTCTACCGCACCGACGAGCTCGACGCCACGCACACGCCCGTCTTCAGCCAGGTCGAGGGCATCGCCATCGACAAGGGCCTGACCATGGCGCACCTACGCGGCACCCTCGAGCACTTCGCGCGCCAGATGTTCGGCGAGGAGGCGAAGATCCGCCTGCGCCCGAACTACTTCCCGTTCACCGAGCCCAGCGCCGAGATGGACGTCTGGCAGCCGAACGCCAAGGGCGGCGCCCGCTGGGTGGAGTGGGGCGGCTGCGGCATGGTCAACCCGAACGTGCTGCGCTCGGCCGGCATCGACCCCGATGAGTACTCGGGCTTCGCCTTCGGCATGGGCATCGAGCGCACCCTGCAATTCCGCAACGACCTCAACGACATGCGCGACATGGTCGAGGGCGACGTGCGGTTCTCCCAGCAATTCGGAATGGTGGTCTAGTCGTGCGGGTACCGATCAGTTGGCTCGCCGAGTACGTCGACCTCCCGACAAACGCGAGCATCGCCGACATCCATGCCGCCCTGGTGAAGGTGGGCCTCGAGGAGGAAGGGTCGCACGACTTCGACCTCACCGGGCCCATCGTCGTCGGGCAGGTGCTCGAGTTCGTCGAGGAGCCGCAGTCCAACGGCAAGACCATCCGCTGGTGCCAGGTGCGCGTCGCGCCCGAGGGCCGGCTCGCCGCCGACGGGGGAGCGGATGTGCGGGGCATCGTCTGCGGCGCCCGCAACTTCGAGGTGGGCGACAAGGTCGTGGTGACCCTCCCCGGCGCCGTGCTCCCCGGTGGCTTCGCCATCGCGGCCCGCAAGACCTACGGGCACGTCTCCGACGGCATGATCGCCTCGGCCCGTGAGCTCGGTCTCGGCGACGACCACGACGGAATCCTTCGCCTCGTGACCCTCGGCCTCGACCCGGAGGTGGGCACGGATGCGATCGCCCTGCTCGGGCTCGACGACGAGGCCGTCGAGGTCAACGTCACGCCCGACCGTGGGTACGCGTTCTCTGTGCGCGGCATCGCCCGTGAGTACTCGCACTCGACCGGCGCGCCGTTCCGCGACCCGGTGGAGCGGGTCACTCCCGTCGCCGGCACCGGTTTCCCGGTCGCCATCCACGACGAGGCGCCCATTCGCGGTCGCGTCGGCGCCACCGTCTTCATCACGCGTGTCGTGCGTGGGGTCGACCCCACCCGGCCGAGCCCGCCGTGGCTGGTGTCGCGGCTGAAGCTCGCCGGCATCCGGTCGATCTCGCTCATCGTCGACATCACCAACTACGTGATGCTCGAGTTCGGGCAGCCCATCCACGGCTACGACCTGGATGCGCTGCAGGGCGGCATCGTGGTGCGTCGCGCCGCCGAGGGCGAGACCCTCGAGACGCTCGACGGCCAGACCCGCACGCTCCACCCCGAAGACCTGCTGATCACCGACGACCGGGGGCCGATCGGCCTGGCCGGCGTCATGGGCGGGGCGAGCACCGAGATCTCCGACCAGACGCGCAACGTGCTGATCGAGTCGGCGAACTTCGACCCGGTGTCGATCGCCCGCACCGCCCGTCGGCACAAGCTGCCGAGCGAGGCGTCGCGCCGGTTCGAGCGCGGGGTCGACCCGAAGGTGGCCCAGCCGGCCGCCGCGCGAGTGGTCGAGCTGCTCGAGACGCTCGCCGGAGGCACCGCCGACGGGCTCGGCTCGGTGCACCACGAGCATCCGGAGCTCGGCGCCATCCTGCTGCCGTTCGGCTACGTTCAGCGGCTCGTCGGCGTCGACTTCACGCCCGACGACATCGCGCGCTCGCTCGCCGAGATCGGGTCGACGGTCGAGGAGAACGCGGCCGGGTTCGAGGTGCACCCGCCCTCGTGGCGCCCCGACCTCGTCGACAAGGCGTCGCTCGCCGAAGAGGTGGCCCGCATCGTGGGCTACGACCGTATTCCGAGTGTGCTCCCGGTCGCGCCACCCGGGCGTGGTCTCACCGTCTCGCAGGTCACTCGCCGGCGCACCGCCGACGTGCTCGCAGCCGGCGGCCTCACCGAGGTGCTGGCCTACCCGTTCCTCAGCGCGGCGCAGAACCGTGCCTTCGGCAGCGCCGACGACACCGAGGTGCCTGCCATCCGGGTGGCCAACCCGCTCGACGCCGAGGCGGCGCTCCTGCGCACCTCGCTCCTCCCGGGTCTCATCGACATCGCGCGCCGCAACCTCTCTCGTGGGCTCACCGACCTCGCTCTGTTCGAGCTCGGCCTGGTGTTCCGGCCCGAGGCAGGCCGGCGCTACGGACAGGACGCCCTCCCGGTCGGCGCCGCACTGCCGAGCGACGACGAACTCGGCGAGCTGCACGCGGGCATCCCGCCGCAGCCGCGGCATGTCGGCGTGCTGCTGCTCGGCAACGCGGTCGACAAGCAACCCGGCCAGCCCGCGGTGCCCGTCGGCGTGGCGGATGCGCTCGACGTCGTGCGCCTGCTCGAATCCGCACTCGCGGTCGATCTCCGGGTGGAGACCGGGCGGCACAAGTCGCTGCATCCCGGGCGGACCGCCGAGATCTTCGTCGAGACCGCCGCCGGGTCGACGAGCGTCGGATTCGCGGGCGAACTGCTGCCCGCCCTCGCGCACGAGCTCGATCTGCCTCGGGTCGTCGCGGTGGCCGAGCTCGACCTCGACGCCCTGATCGCGGCCGCCGGATCGACCATCGACGTCGCGCCGATCAGCGGATTCCCGGCGGCCACCCAAGACCTGTCGCTGGTCGTCGCAGCCGACGTGCCCGCCGGCGACGTGCGTCGCGCGGTCGCCGAGGGCGCGGGGGAGTTGCTCGAGAGCATCCGGTTGGTCGACGATTACCGGGGCGCTGGCCTGCCCGACGCCTCCAAGTCGCTCACCTTCGCGCTCCGGTTCCGGGCGCCCGATCGCACCCTCACCGCGGCCGAGGCCAGCGACGCCAAGCTCGCCGGAGCGGCGACCGCGGCCGAGCGGTTCGCGGCCACGGTGCGGGAATAGCGGCTCGCCCGAAACGGCTAGATTGGGGTCATGGTCTACACAGTCGCGGTGGCGGGAGCCAGCGGATACGCCGGCGGTGAGGTGCTGCGCCTCCTGAGCGCCCATCCGGAGTTCGAGGTGCGAACCGTCACGGCGCACGCGAACGCGGGCCAGGCGCTGACGAGTGTGCACACTCACTTGCGCTCCTATCGGGGCCTGGTGCTGCAGGAGACGACGCCCGAGGTGCTCCGCGGCCACGACATCGTGTTCCTCGCCCTGCCCCACGGCAAGTCGGGTGCGCTCGCCGACGAGCTGGGGGATGCGAGCCTTGTCGTCGACTGCGGCGCCGACCACCGGCTGGTCAGCGCGGCGGCGTGGGAGGCGTTCTACCGCACGGAGCACCACGGGTCATGGCCCTACGGGTTGCCCGAGCTGGTGCTCGCCTCCGGCGCGAAGCAGCGCGAGAACCTCGTCGGCGTGAACCGCATCGCGGTGCCCGGCTGCAACGTGACCGCTGTGACCCTGGGCCTCGCCCCGGGTATCCGTGCGGGCGTCATCCAGTCGGCCGACCTCGTTGCGGTGCTCGCCGTCGGTCCGTCGGGCGCCGGCAAGACCCTCCGAACCGACCTGCTGGCGAGCGAACTGCTCGGCTCCGCGCACGCCTACGGGGTGGGTGGCACGCACCGGCACGTGCCCGAGATCGTGCAGAACCTCACCGGTGCCGGTGGCGAAGCGGTGACCGTCTCGTTCACGCCGGTGCTCGTACCCATGGCACGCGGCATCCTCGCCACCTCGACAGCGCGCCTGCAGCCGGGTGTCAGCGCCGCCGACGTGCGTTCCGCGTGGGAACTGGCGTACGCGGACGAGCCGTTCGTCGAGCTGCTGCCCGAGGGCTCCTTTCCCGCCGTCAGCGACACGATCGGCGCGAACACGGCACTCATCGGGCTCGCGGTCGACGAGGCGGCCGAACGGGTGGTCGCGGTGACGGCGCTCGACAACCTCGTGAAGGGCACGGCCGGAGCGGCCATCCAGTCCACGAACATCGCGCTCGGCCTGCCCGAGCAACTCGGTCTCGGCGTGAACGGGGTGGCCCCGTGAGCGTCACCCGGCCCGGCGGCTTCCGCGCATCCGGCGTCGTGGCCGCCCTCAAGTCGACCGGAGCGCGGGATCTCGCGCTGGTGGTGAACGACGGGCCGCGCCATAGCGCGGCGGCCGTCTTCACTTCGAACCGGGCGAAGGCCAACCCCGTCATCTGGTCGCAGCAGGTCATCGCCGACGGGCGCGTCGAGGCGATCGTGCTGAACTCGGGCGGCGCGAACTGCTTCACCGGTTCCTTCGGTTTCCAGACCACGCACGCCACGGCCGAGGCGGTGGCCGGTGCCCTGGAGATCTCCGCCGGCGACGTGCTCGTCTGCTCCACCGGCCTCATCGGGGTCGGCGACCAGATCTTCCGCGACAAGATCGTCGACTCGGTGCCGGCTGCTGCGGCGGCCCTCAGCGCAGCGGTCGAAGGCGGTGCGGATGCGGCGGCCGCGATCATGACGACGGACTCGCATCCGAAAGAGGCGGTCGCCGTCTCGCCCGCGGGCTGGTCGATCGGCGGCATGGCGAAGGGTGCCGGCATGCTCGCGCCTGGCCTCGCCACGATGCTCGTCGTCATCACCACCGATGCCGACCTCGAGTCGCCGGTGCTCGACCGCGCGCTGCGGGCGGCGACCCGGGTCACCTTCGACCGGGTCGACTCCGACGGCTGCATGTCCACCAACGACACGGTGGCGCTGCTGGCCTCGGGCGCTTCCGGCGTGGTGGCCGACGAGGCCGAGTTCACCGAGGCGCTCACCGCGCTCTGCCTCGACCTGGCCCTGCAGTTGCAGGCCGACGCGGAGGGCGCGAGCCACGACATCGCGATCGAGGTGGTGAACGCCGCGACCGAAGACGACGCGGTCGTGGTGGGCCGGTCGGTCTCGCGCAGCAACCTCCTGAAGGCGGCGATCTTCGGCAACGACCCGAACTGGGGCCGGGTGCTCGCCGCCCTCGGCACGACGGATGCGGTCTTCGACCCCTACCTCATCGACGTCTCGATGAACGGCGTGATGGTCTGCCGCGCAGGCGAGCCCGGCGACGACCGGGAGCTGGTCGACCTGACCCCGCGGGCGTGCCACATCCTCATCGACCTCAAGTCGGGCGACGCGGCTGCCACGATCTACACCAACGACCTCACCCACGAGTACGTGCACGAGAACAGCGCCTACGCCAGCTGATGACCGACGAAACCACTCCCACTCCCGCCGCGCCCGACGCGGCGGACCTCGCGCACGTCAAGGCGCAGACCCTCATCGAGTCGTTGCCCTGGCTGAAGCGCTACCACGGGCAGATCATCGTGGTGAAGTTCGGCGGCAACGCCATGGTCGATCCCGAGCTGCAGCGCACCTTCGCCGAAGACATCGTCTACCTGCGCTATGCCGGCATCCGGCCGGTCGTGGTGCACGGTGGCGGGCCCCAGATCTCGCGGATGCTCGAGCGGCTCGGCATCCCCAGCGAGTTCCGCGGCGGCTACCGGGTCACAAGCCCCGAGGCGATGGACGTGGTCCGCATGGTGCTGACCGGGCAGATCAGTCGCGACATCGTGAGCCACATCAACGAGCACGGCCCACTCGCGGCCGCCCTCTCCGGTGAAGACGCGGGGCTGTTCGAAGGGCAGCGCCGCGGGGTCGAGGTCGACGGCGAGCTCGTCGACCTCGGGCTGGTGGGCGACGTCGTCGGGGTCAATCCCGAAGGGGTGCTGGCCCAGCTGGAGGCGGGACGCATCCCGGTGGTCTCGTCCGTCGCGCCCGACATCGACGAGCCGGGGCAGGTGCTGAACGTCACGCGGATGCCGCGGCCGCCGCCCTGGCGGTCGCACTCAACGCCCGCCAGCTCATCATCCTCACGGACGTCGCCGGGCTCTACAGCGATTG
>BADC01000278.1 GCA_000333435.1 Corynebacterium-like bacterium B27
GGGGAACTCGCCGCGGCGACGTTGCCGAGCCGCGAACTCACCACGGCGCACGCGGCCCGCAGCGGTTCGACGCTCTCCTGCATGCGTTCGGGCGTGAACCGACCCGCGGGGCCCGAGATCGACATGGCGGCCGTCACCGCGCCCGTGGCATCCCTGATGGGCATCGCGAGGGAGTTGATGTTCGCGATGGCCTCGTTGAACGCCATCGCGTACCCGGATTGCCGGAACTTCTCGAGCTGCTCGCGCGTCTGCTCGGTCGAGAGCGGATGGTCGACGTTCTCCACGAGAGCGCGGCCCTCCAGGATCGTGTCGATCTGGTCCGGCGGGAGGTCACTCATCAGCACGCGCCCGTTGGCCCCGGACCACAGCGGGTAGAGCCTGCCCAATTCGGAGGCGAATCGGAGCTCGGCGGTGCTCTGCACCTCTTCGAGGAAGACACGGGTGTTGTCGACGGCCACGGACAGGCCCACGGTCTCGCCGGTCTGGTCGCGAAGGGCGATCATCTGGGGCCGTGCCTCCGTGACGAGCGTCAGTCCGCTGTTGTAGCCGAGGCCGATCAAGAGGGCTCGGGGGCCGATCTTGTACCGCTGGGTCACCTGATCCTGGATGGCCATGCCGGTCGAGGTGAGGGTGGTCAGGATGCGCTGAACCGTGCTGCGGGGAAGGCCGGTCAGCGAGGCGAGCTCCCGGGCGCTCGCCCCGCCGGCCAAGGGCCTCAGGGTGCTGAGAACGTGGACCGCTTTGACGATCAGGTTGTCCATTGCCCCATCCATCCGATCAGGTTAACGGACCGACCCCGGTTCTCACTCGGACGGCAGTCCCTTCCCGCGCTTCTCGTAGATCTCCAGCACGAGCCGGCGCGGAATCACGCCGCAGCGTTCGGCCCATCGGTCGTAGGCCAGCGCGAGCTCCTCGACGATGGCAGGATGCTGCGCAGCCAGATCGTTCAGTTCCGTGCGATCGGCGAGCATGTCGTAGAGCTCCCACTCGAGGCCGTACTTCTTCACCAGCTTCCACGCCCCGCGCCGCACGCCGCAGTTGCCCTCGTGCTCCCAGTAGAGCAGCCGCGAGTCGTCGTGCGCGTCCTCCCGCAGGGTCGACAGCATGCTGACGCCCTCGAGGGGCAGCGGATCGCGGCCCTCCACCGCCGTCGGATACTGCGCTCCGGCGATCTCGAGCACGGTGGACATCACGTCGGTCAGCTGATGGGGCTGGGTGCGCAACGTCCCCTCGGTGCCGATGCCGTTCGGCCAGCTCACGATGAACGGGGTCCTGACGGTCTCAGCACGAAAGTGGAGAATCTCCCACCCGCGCATACCGCTTCACTAGGTTACCGGGTCGATTGCACTCCCTGTGTTTATGGTTCGGCCTTCGGCCGACACAGAAGGCACAGAGTCAGGGTGTGGTGCCGCACAGTTCGTGCGCGCATCCGGAGGGTCCTCCTGCATTCGTGAACAGACACGAAACTAAGGAGTAACGCATCAGCGATCCCCGTACCAACGACCGTATCCGAGTCCCCGAGGTCCGCCTCGTGGGCCCCGGTGGCGAGCAGGTCGGCGTCGTCAGCATCGACGTCGCGCTTCGTCTTGCCCAGGAAGCAGATCTCGACCTCGTGGAGGTCGCGCCCAATTCCAAGCCTCCGGTCGCGAAGATCATGGACTACGGAAAGTTCAAGTACGAAGCCGCGCAGAAGGCCAAGGAGGCCCGCCGCAACCAGGCGAACACCATCCTCAAAGAGGTCCGGTTCCGCCTGAAGATCGACGTGCACGACTACGAGACCAAGCGCAAGCGCGCCGAAGGCTTCCTGAAGGCCGGCGACAAGGTGAAGGCGATGATCCTGTTCCGTGGCCGCGAGCAGTCGCGCCCCGACCAGGGTGTGCGCCTGCTGCAGCGCTTCGCCGAAGACGTCGCCGAGTTCGGCACCGTCGAGTCGAGCCCCACCATCGACGGCCGCAACATGGTCATGGTCATCGGCCCGCTGAAGAACAAATCCGAGGCCAAGGCCGAGCAGAACGCGAAGCGCGACGCCTCGCGGGCCCGCAACCACGAACAAGCTCCGGCTGCACCGGCCACTCCGGCTGCATCCGCAACTCCGGCCGACGCGGCCGAGTAACCACGCCCGAACACACAAGGAGAACCCCATGCCCAAGCAGAAGACCCACTCCGGGTCCAAGAAGCGTTTCAAGGTCACCGGCAGCGGCAAGATCATGAAGCAGCAGGCCGGAATGCGCCACAACCTGGAGGTCAAGGCCCCGGGGCGCAAGGCTCGCCTGAACCAGGACCAGCTGCTGTCCAAGGCCGACACCAAGGTCGCCAAGAAGCTTCTCGGCCTGTAGTCCCCGACTACACCGCCGACCGAGACCAGAAGGAAAAGAACAATGGCAAGAGTGAAGAGGGCCGTCAACGCCCACAAGAAGCGCCGGGTCATCCTCGAGCGCGCCGAGGGCTACCGCGGTCAGCGGTCGCGC
>BADC01000277.1 GCA_000333435.1 Corynebacterium-like bacterium B27
CCCGGGGTCATGGTGAAGCCGAGGTCGGTGAGGAAGTCGGTGTTCAGGCCGTCGGGGTACACCCACATGTTGCCGTCGTACGGCGTGCCCTGCGAGAAGCTGGCGGTGAGGCCGGCGAACTCCGGATGCGCGGCGGCGGCCTCGGCGTAGGCGTCCTCGACACCCGTGATGAGCTCCTCGCCCTCGGCGGAGCGGCCCACCGCGGCGGCGACCTGACGGGTCTGGTCCTGCCAGCTGGAGAAGTAGAGGCCGGAACCCTCGATGCCCGCGACGGTCGGGGCGATCTCGGCGAGTTTGGCGTAGCTCTCCTCGGTGAGACCGGCGTTGGTGCCGATGATGAGGTCGGGCTTCAGCGACGCGATCTTCTCGTACTCGAAGCCGTCGGTCTGGTCGAGCACGGTGGGTTCGGCGTCGCCGAGGAGGTCTTGCGCCCATGGCCAGACCGCGAAGGGCTGCTCGCCATACCACTCCGTGGTGGCGATCGGCGTCACGCCGAGCTCGAGCAGGATGTCCTGCTCGGTCAGGCCGGCCACGACGATCCGCTGCGGTTCGGCGGGGATCGTGGTCTCGCCGAACTGGTGCTCGATGGTCACCGGGAAGCTGTCGGAGGGCTCGGTGGTGTAGTCCGGGTTCTGCTCGGCGGCCTCGCTCGTGCTGCTGCAGCCGGCCAGGGCGGCGCCGGTGAGGGCGAGCGCGGCGGCAGTGGCGAGGAGGCGGCGGGGGAGAGTGCTGTTCATGGGTCCTCAGATGGTCAGGGCCGGGTGGCGCGGAGGTCGAGGACAGGTTAGCCTTGCCTAACTCCGCGCGCCATCCTCGCGAGCGGACCCCGATGCCGAAGGAGCGACATCCGGATGTCTCTTGCCGACGATTCGCGGACGGATTCTGGGCGCTCTGCGGGCGCGGATGCCGCCGAGGCGACATCCGAGAATTTCGCCGCCTCGCGCTCCCGAGTCGACTCCGGGACGGGTTTCGAGCTCCACTCGCACCAGGAGGATCAGCTCGCCTGGATGAGCTCGGGGTCGATGGAACTGGCGGTCGAGGGCGAGCGCTGGCACCTGCGGCGGGAGCATTTCGCGTGGATTCCGGGCGGGATGCTGCACGAGATGACCTTCGAGGAGCCGGGTGAGCTGGTGAGCGTCTACGCCGATCCGGGGCTGCGGCCGCCCGGGCAATGGGACCGGCCGCGCACCGTGCAGGCCGACGAGCTCGCGGCCGCGCTGCTGCTCCACCTGGTCGACGGGTCGCCGTCGCCGCTGCGGCGCAGCCGGTGCCGGCTGCTGCTGGCCGATCTCCTCGCCGAGGCGCCGGCACACCACGACGCGGTGGCCCTGCCGCGCGACCCGCGGGCGCGCGCGATCGCGGCCCGGTTGCTGGAGCAGCCGGACGACCCGCGCCCCCTCGCCGACTGGGCCGGTGCGCACGGCGTGAGCACGAAGACCATCGCACGCGCGTTCCTGGCCGACACGGGGAGCACCTTCCGGGAGTGGCGGGTGCGGGCGCGGCTGCACGCCGCGGCCGGGATGCTCGCCCGCGGCCAAGCGGTGCAGACCGTGGCGCGCGCCGTCGGCTACGAGTCCGTGAGCAGCTTCATCGCCGCCTTCAAGCTCCGCTTCGGCACCACCCCCGCCCACTACGCCGCCGCCGCCCGCCCCGCCCGCCCCGCCTAGAACCTGTGCCGCGCTCCCTGGTCACCGGGTCGCGCAAAACGTCCTTCGCCCGGGGCGCGGTCGCACGAATGTGCGACCTGGAGCCGTGTCGGGGCGCCGGGTGCGAGAGCATTGTGGGATGACCGCAACGCTCGTCGCCAAAGGGGTGGCCGGAGGCCACGACCACCGCACGCTCTTCAGCGGGCTCGACCTGGTGGTCGCGCCCGGCGATGTCGTGGGCGTGGTGGGGGCGAACGGGGCGGGCAAGTCGACGCTCTTGCGCATCCTCGCCGGCATCGACGCGCCCCTGGAGGGGAGCGTCGACCTCGCCCCCGCCGACGCGTTCGTCGGCTGGCTGCCCCAGGAGCACGAACGGGTGCCCGGCGAGACCGTGGCCGAGTACGTGGGCCGACGCACCGGCACCACTGCGGCGACGGAGGAGATGGATGCGGCCGCCGCGGCGCTCGCGGAGAGCGAGCCCCGCGCATCCGGAGCCCCCGACCCCGCCGATCTGTACTCGGCCGCGCTCGAGCGCTGGCTGGCGAGCGGTGCCGCCGACCTCGACGAGCGCCTGCCCGCCGTGCTTGTCGAACTGGGCCTCGGTGTCGCATCCGATGCCCTGATGACCAGCCTCTCGGGCGGTCAGGCCGCCCGCGTCGGGCTCGCCGCGCTGCTGCTCTCGCGCTTCGACGTGGTGCTGCTCGACGAACCCACCAACGACCTCGACCTCGACGGGCTCGAACGCTTGGAGGGGTTCATCCGGGGGCTTCGGGGCGGCGTGGTGCTCGTCAGCCACGACCGTGAGTTCCTCGCCCGGAGTGTCACCCGCGTGCTCGAACTCGACCTGGCGCAGGGCACGAACCGGGTCTACGGCGGCGGGTACGACGCCTTCCTCGAGGAACGCGCGACGGCGAAACGCCACGCCCGCGAGGAGTACGAGGAGTTCGCCGACAAGAAGGCCGACCTCGTCGCGCGGGCCCGCACGCAGCGCGAATGGTCGAGTCAGGGTGTGCGCAATGCGATGAAGAAGGCGCCGGACAACGACAAGATCCGCCGCAAGGCCTCCGTCGAGTCGAGCGAGAAGCAGGCGCAGAAGGTGCGGCAGATGGAGAGCCGTATCGCGCGGCTCGACGAGGTGGAGGAGCCGCGCAAGGAATGGCAGCTGCAGTTCACCATCGGCTCGGCGCCGCGGTCGTCGTCGGTGGTGTCGACGCTGTCCTCGGTGGTCGTCGTGCAGGGCGACTTCACGCTCGGCCCGGTGACGCTGCAGGTCGATGCGGGCGACCGCATCGGCATCACCGGACCCAACGGCGCCGGCAAGTCGACCCTGCTGCGGGCGCTGCTGGGGCGGGTCGCGCCGTCGTCGGGGCAGGCGTCGCTCGGCGCATCCGTCGCCATCGGCGAGATCGACCAGGCCCGCGCGGTGCTCGCAGGCCGGGCGTCGCTGGCGGATGCGTTCGAAGCGCAGGTGCCGGACTGGCCGGTCGCCGAGGTGCGCACCCTGCTGGCCAAGTTCGGGCTGAAGGCCGACCACGTCGGCCGCCCGGTCGACGAGCTGTCGCCCGGCGAGCGCACCCGGGCCGGGCTCGCCCTGCTGCAGGCGCGCGGCGTCAATCTGCTCGTGCTCGACGAGCCCACGAACCACCTCGACCTCCCCGCGATCGAGCAGCTCGAGCAGGCCCTCGACTCCTACACCGGCACGCTCCTGCTCGTGACCCACGACCGGCGGATGCTGTCGACGGTGTCGCTCAACCGCCACTGGCGCGTGGAGAACGGCCGCGTGACCGAGACCTGACGTGCGGTGAACCGCACGATTGCCGCGGGGGAGCGCGCGATGTCGGAGGATGCTGCGATCATC
>BADC01000276.1 GCA_000333435.1 Corynebacterium-like bacterium B27
CGATCCGCCGGTGCTGCGGGCGAGGGCGGAGTGGGGGAGGACGCGGTCGTCGTCATGCGGAGAGCTCCATCGTCGAACCGTCGGGGCCGGGTCGCACGATGCGGTCGGCGATCGACAGGAGGGCCGGGGAGCGGCTGAGGATGACGGTGGCTCCCGAGCCGCGCGCCGCGCGCAGGCGGTCGGCGATGGCCGCCTCCGTCACCGCGTCCACCGCCGTCGTGGGTTCGTGCAGCACGAGCAGAGCTGCGTCCTGGGCAAGCGCCCGGGCGAGCGCCACGCGCTGGCGCTGACCGCCCGAGAGTGCGGAGCCGCTCTCGCCGACCGCGCTGTCGTAGCCGTGCGGAAGCGACTCGGCCAGCTCCTCGCATCCGGCCGCCTGCAGGGCCATCGTGACGCGCGCCGGCGCGACCCCGGGCAGGGCGACGTTCTGCAGCACCGAGCCGGCGAACAGGTGCGCGGCGTGCGGAGCGACGAGAGCCGTCGGATGCGCGTGGCGGAGTTCTGCGATCACGACCGCGGCCGAGGCGTCATCGGCCGCGATCGCGATGATCTCGCCGGGAGCGAGCGCGCCGACGGTCGTCACCGGTGACGTTTCGCGCACCCGGGACGTTTCGGGAGGAGCCCCCGCGTCGCCGGGGCGCCCGGGCAGCCCGGCCCGCGTCGGAGGGGCGGAGGGGCGCGCTTCGTCGCGCAGCAGCTCGAGCAGGCGCGCCGAGGAGGCTGTCGCAGACGCCCACCAGCTGCCCGCCTCGCGCGCCGCGTTCTGCAGGGGGTCGATCAGGAACTGCGTGAGGCCGATCACCGTGATGAGTTCGCCGAGGCCGAACGCTCCCGCGAGCGCCATGAGCCCGGCCGCCACCGCGACGGCGGTGAGGAAGAGACCGGTCACGAGATCCATGGCGCCACCGAAGGTTCCCTCCGCGCGCCGGGCGTGGACGGTTCGGGAGAGCGCCGTCCGGCTGGCCATGCGGTACCGGCGAGCCGCCTCCGCCTCTGCTTCTGCGCCGATTCCGCGGATCACGCGGTACCCGGCCATCAGGTCGGCCGCCTGACCCGCTGCGGCCGCCGCAGCCTCCTGCTCGTCGCCGCTGCGCCGGCGCAGCCCCCGCCCGGCCAGGTCGGTGAGCCCGAGCAGCAGGGGCGCTCCGAGCAGCACCGCCAACCCCAGCGGCCACGAGATCGACAGCAGCACCGCGCCACCGAAGACCACCGCCGCGAGCTGTCCCACCGGATACACGCCGATCTCGACGGCCGCAGACAACCGGTTGACGTCGGAGGTCGCGAGGGAGAGGGCCGTGCCGGGCTGGTCGGCCGCGCGGCGTCGCGCGCTGCCCGGGCGCAGCAGCAGGTGCTCGGCCACGAGTGTGCGCAGCCGGTGCTGCACGGCGAGCATCCCCAGTTCGGCGATGCGGGCGCCGAAGCGCCAGGAGAACGACAGAACGGCGAAGTCGGCGGCGAGCACGACGAGCCAGAACACCAGCTGACCGAGGTCGCCGGTGGCGACCGCCCGCTCGATCGCGATTCCCATCAGCACCGGAACGAGGGCCTCGCCGATCTGGTGAACGACGACCAGAGCGGCGGCCGGCACGGTGAATCGTGGCGCGCCCGCGAGCACACGCAGCGTGAAGCGGGCGGGCGACGGGTCGTCGTCCAGGCGCAGGATGCGCGTGCGGATCGGTTCGGGTGGTGCCTGCAGCAGCATCCGCGGCTCACGACGGGCACGGCCGGGGCGCCCTGTCACGCGTCACCGCTCAGTGCGCCCACCCGCCGGAGGGATGCGGGACGGGAGCCGCCCGTGCGGCCCGCGCGCCCGGGGCGCTCGCGGCCGATCGGGGTCACCGACGGCGTGCCCGTCACCGGGTCGGGCATCACGACGCAGCGCAGCCCGAACACCTCCTCCACCAGCTCCGCCGTCACGATCGAGGCGGGCGCGCCCTCAGCCACCACCGCGCCATCCTTCATCGCGATGAGGTGCGTGCCGTAGCGCGCCGCCTGGTTGAGGTCGTGCAGCACCGCCACCACGGTGGTGCCCTGCTCGTGCAGATCGGTGAACAGCTCCATCAGCTCGATCTGGTGCGCGATGTCGAGGAAGGTGGTGGGCTCGTCCAGCAGCATCAGCGGCGTCTGCTGCGCGAGCACCATCGCCACCCACACCCGTTGCCGCTGCCCGCCCGACAGCTCGTCGACCAGCCGGCCCGACAGCGCGGTCACGCCGGTCGCCGCCATCGCCGCCGTCACGGCATCCTCGTCGGCCGGCGACCACTGCCGCAGGAACCCCTGGTGCGGATGCCGTCCCCGGGCCACCAGGTCGGCCACCGTGATCCCGTCCGGCGCCAGCGAGGTCTGCGGCAACAGACCGAGCACCCGCGCCACCTCCTTCGCCTTGTACTCCGCGATCGACCTCCCGTCGAGCACCACCTGCCCGGCCGCGGGCGCGATCAGCCGCGACAGGGCGCGGAGCAGCGTGGACTTGCCGCAGGCGTTCGGCCCGACGATCACGGTGAACGAGCCATCCGGAACGGCGACCGACAGGTCGTTCGAAATGACCCGCTTGTCGTAGCCGATGCGGATGCCGTCCGCGTGCAGACGGGCGCCACCACCGGGTCGCAACGCGGGGGAGAGTGCAGTCATGAGCGCCTCCGGGCTTCGTGGATGAGGAGCCAGACGAGGTAGACCCCGCCCACGACGACGGTCACCACCCCCACCGGCAGCGACCCGGGCAGCACGTGCTGGGCCAGGATGTCGGATGCCGCGAGCACGAACGCGCCGAGGAAGGCCGCCGGCACGAGCGCGATCCCGGCCGTGCGCGTGATGCGCCGGGCGATCTGCGGCGCCGCCAGCGCCACGAACGCGATCGGCCCGGCCGCCGCGGTGACGACCGCCGTCAGCACGACGGCGCAGATCACGAGCCCGAGTCGTGCGGGCTCCACCCGGGAACCCAGCGACCGCGCCGCGTCGTCGCCGAGTTCGAGCTGCCGCATCGAGCCCGAGAGCGCGCCGAGTGCCAGGAAGGCGACAAGGATGAGCGCCGCGGCCGGCAGGAACTGCGCCCAGCCCACGAGGTTCAGCGACCCGGCACCCCAGATCGCCGCGGTCATCGCCACCTCGAGCTTCGCGCGCAGCACGAGGTAGACGGCGAGTGCTTCGAGCATGGCGGAGACCCCGATGCCCACCACGATCAGCCGGAACCCCTGCACCCCACGCCGGTAGGCGAGCAGGTACACCAGCGCGGCCGCCGCGAGGCCGCCGAGGATTGCCCCGCCCGCGACCGGCAGGGTTCCGCCGCCCGCTCCGAACAGGATGATCACCACCAGTCCGCCCGCGTACGACCCCGCCGAGAGGCCGATGATGTCGGGGCTCGCCAGCGGGTTGCGGGTCAGCGACTGGAAGATCGCGCCCGAGACGCCGAGTGCGGCCCCGAACACCACGGCGCCGAGCACGCGCGGCAGCCGCCACTGCAGCACCACCGTCTCGGTGATGCCGCTCTGCTGCCCGAGGAACGCCGACACCACCTCCGGCACCGACAGCGGCAGGTCGCCGAGGCAGAGGGCGAGCACGGCGACGGCCAGCGTCAGCACGGCGAGGCCGACGCAGCTGAGCACGGTGCGCATCCGGAACCAGAGCGAGAACGGACCGCCGCGCCAGATGACGGTGCGCATCCCGAAGTCGACGCTCACAGGGTGCTCGCCTTCGCGCGGCGCACGAGCACGATCAGCATGGGCGCGCCCACGAATGCTGTCACGACCCCCACCGGTACCTCGCTCGGCCACAGGATGACGCGGCCGATCACATCCGACACCAGCAGGATGGTCGGAGCGATCACGACGGAGTAGGGGAGGATCCAGCGTTGGTCGGGGCCGACGATCCAGCGCGCGAGGTGCGGGACCATGAGACCCACGAACGCGATCGGGCCGGCGATCGCCGTCGCTGCTCCGGCGAGCAGGGTGATCGCCAGCACCGACAGCACCCGGGTGCGCAGGAGGTGCGTGCCGAGGGAGGAGGCGAGGTCATCGCCGAGCCCCATTGCGTTGAGCGAGCGGGCGCACAACAGCGCGATCGCCACGCCCACCACCACGAACGGCAGGGCGGGCAGGATGACGTCGAATCCGCGCTCGACGAACGAGCCGGCGTTCCAGCTGCGGAGTTTGGCGAAGGTCACGGGGTCGAGCAGGGTCAGCGCCGTGGTGATGCCCGTGAACACCGCCGCCAGCGCGACGCCGGCGAGGGTCAGCCGCACCGGATCAGGCCCGCCGCGGCCGGCCGAGCCCACCAGGTAGACCAGCACGGTCACGACGAACGCGCCGGCGAACGCGAACGGCAGGTACTGCACGGGGCTGCCCGCCCCGAGCACGACGCCGATCGCCACGAACAGGCCGGCGCCGGCGTCGACGCCGAGGATGCCGGGGTCGCCGAGCGGATTGCGGGTGAGTGCCTGGATGACCGCACCCGCCACGCCGAGCCCCACCCCCACCACGAGTCCCGCGACGGTGCGCGGCACGCGCAGGTCGACCACGACCTGGTCGGCGGTCGTGTTGCTGTAGGCGGTGAGCGCGTGCCAGAGCTCCTCCGGCGAGAGGTGGTTCGAGCCGACCAGGATGCTGAGGACGACCGCGGCGATCAGCGCGACGACCGCGAGGGCGAGGCCGAGCATCCGGCGCCGGTTCGCCGAACCGGGGGAGCGGCTGGGTGTCTCCCGGTTCGGCGGTGGCGCGGCGGGCTGCGGATGCGCCGGCCGCGCGGTCGTGCTGCTCAGGGTCAGCCCTCGATGCTCTGCGGCGCCTGGCCGTTCACGGCGTCGACGAGCCGGGGCACGAGCTTCTCGAGCACGTACTTCTGGCTGAGCGGGGTGAGGAAGTAGATCGCCCCGAGAGAGTCGGGTCGGTGAACACGGCGTGCCCGCCGGTCACGGCCTTTAGGCTCGAGGTGGTGCCGAAGTCGAGCAGCTTCTGCACGCCCTCGGGCGACTCGGTGGCGAACACGATCACGTCGGCGTCAATGAGG
>BADC01000275.1 GCA_000333435.1 Corynebacterium-like bacterium B27
CCGAGGAGTCGAACGGGCGCTAGACCTACGCGCTCACCGACGCGGGCCGCGCCGAGGCGGCGAGTGCCAGTACGTCGGCCCCGTGGGCATCGGAGTCCGGCTCCGACGGTGCGGGCGGTGGGCGCGGTGACCGCGACTTCGGCGCGCTGCCCAAGGCCGGCTTCGAACTCGCCCAGGCAGCGGCGCAGGTGGGCCGCACCGGCACGCCCGAGCAGGTCAAGCAGGCCGTGGCCGAGCTCGAGGATGCGCGGCGCCGCCTCTACTCGATCCTCGCGCAGGACTGACGCGGGTGACCTCGGCGCTCCCCGCGCAACCGGACGCCCGCGCCCGCCCGGCCGCGGGCACGACCGCCGCCACCCGTGCGCGGTACCGGCGCATCCTGCGCTTCGCCGGCTGGAACCTCGCGGTGACCTGGTGGTACGAACTGGTGCTGCCGCGCATCGGCCTGACCCGCATCGCCGAGCGCACCCGGGCCAGACGGATGCAGCGCTTCGCGCGCCGGTTCCACGTGCTCGCCGTCGAGCTGGGCGGCCTCATGATCAAGGTCGGGCAGTTCATGTCCTCGCGCCTGGACGTGCTGCCGCCGGAGATCACCAAGGAGCTTGAGGGCCTGCAGGACGAGGTCCCGCCGGTGCCGTTCGCCGAGATCCGGGCGCTCGCCGAAGCCGAGCTCGGCATGCCGCTCGCCCGAGCGTTCAGCTGGATCGACGAGAACGCGCTCGCCGCAGCCTCGCTCGGCCAGGCGCACCGGGCCCGGCTGGCACCGCTCGACGCGCTCGACACGGGTCTCAGCGGCGTCGTCATCAAGGTGCAACGACCGGGCATCGACGCGATCGTCGACGTCGATCTGGCCGCGCTGCGCCGGGTGGGCCGCTGGCTCAGCCACGTGCGGATCGTGTCGTCGCGCGTGGACGCCCCGGCGCTCGTCGAGGAGTTCGCGCTGACCAGCCTCGAGGAGATCGACTACCTGCACGAGGCCGCCAGCTCGGTGCGCTTCGCCGAGGAGTTCGCCGGCGATGACCGCGTCGCCGTGCCCGAGGTCGTGTGGGAGCGCACCACCCGGCGCGTGCTCACCCTGCAGGACGTCACCGCCATCAAGATCACCGACGCGGTGGCCCTCCGCGCCGCCGGCATCGACCCGGCCGAGGTTGCGCCGGTGTTCGCCGCCGTGATGTTCGACCAGCTGTTCACGAACGGCTTCTTCCACGCCGACCCGCACCCGGGCAACATCTTCGTCACGCCCGTGCCGCAGGGCGGCGACGGGGCGACGGATGCGGCGGGTGGCCCCGCCTGGCGCCTCACCTTCATCGACTTCGGCATGATGGGCACCGTTCCGCCCACCACTCGGAGCGGGCTGCGCAAGATGCTCATCGCCGCCGCGTCGCGCGACGGGAAGGGACTCGTGGCCGCGGCCCAGGAGATCGGCGTGCTGCTGCCGAGCGCCGAGACGAGCGAGCTGGAGCGCGCGCTGACCCAGTTGTTCGCCCGCTTCGGCGGCATGGGCTTCGCCGAGCTGCGCGAGGTCGACGCGCGGGAGTTCCGCGACTTCGGAGAGCAGTTCGGGCACGTGGTGCGCTCGCTGCCGTTCCAGCTGCCCGAGAACTTCCTGCTGATCATCCGGGCGATGTCGCTCACCTCGGGGGTCTGCAGCGCGCTCGATCCCACCTTCAACCTGTGGAACTCCGTCGAGCCGTACGCCCAGCAGCTCATCCGCGAGGAGCGCGGCAACCTGGTGCAGGATCTCGGCAAGCAGGCCCTCGAGAACCTCGCGCTGGTCTGGTCGCTGCCGAAGCGGGTGGACGCGCTGATGTCCCGCATCGACGACGGCACCGTGGCGACCCGCAACCCCGAACTCGAGCGCCGGATCGTCTCGCTCGAGCGGGTGGGCCGGCGCGTGGTGTCGGCGGTGCTGTTCGCGGCGCTTCTCGTGGCGGGTGCGGTGGTGCGGGCCGACGACACGGTGTTCGGCACGGTGCTCATCGCGGTGTCGGTGCTGCCCCTCCTGCATGCCCTGTTCGCGGGACGTCGCGCACGCTGACGCCCCCTCAGCGCTCGCGACGCCATGCCGCCCAGAGGTCGGCGTAGCGCGGATTCGTGGCGACGAGCACGGCGTGCGGGGCGATTTGCTCGATGCGGCCGCGATCCATCAGCACGACGCGGTCGGCGGCAGCGGCCTGACTGAGGCGGTGGGCGATCACCAGGGCGGTGCGCCCGTGGGTGACCTCCGTGGCGGCGCGGTCGAGAAGGTCGGCATCGAGCGAGCCGGACTCGGCGGTGGCCTCGTCGAGGATGACCAGGGCCGGCCGGGCCAGCAGCACCCGTGCCAGCGCGAGCTGTTGCGCCTCGGCGGGGGTGAGTGAGGTGCCGGCCGCGCCGAGCGGCTCGTCGAGTCCGGCGGGGAGGCGATCGAGCAGGCGGCGGGCGCCCACCTGGCCGAGGGCGGCCGCCAGTTCCTCGTCGGTGGCGCCCGGGGCCGCGAGCGTCAGGTTCTCGCGCAGGGCGACAGCGAAGACGTGCACCTCCTGGGTCACCAGCACGGCCCGCGAGGTGCGCTGCACCCGGCCGTCGACCGGCTCGTGCACCCCGGCGGCGAGGGCTGCGAGGGTGCTCTTTCCGGCACCGGACGCGCCGACGACGGCGACCGTCTCCCCGGGCGCCACGGCGAGGTCGATGTCCGTGAGCACCTCATGGCCGGCCGTGTACGAATGCGACACCCGCGAGAGACGGAGTGCCGCCGAAGCAGGGGCGGCAACGGATGCGGGACGCCCACCCGACGGCACGGGCGCCGCCGCTGTGATCACACCGACGACGCGGCCGAGCGAGGCCAGCGCCGATTGCAGCTCGTCGACCACGAACAGGAGCTGGTTGATCGGTGCGAACAGGCGCAGGAAGAGCAGCATCGCCGCGGTGGTGCCGCCGATGGTGCCGGAGCCGCCGGCCAGCAGGAGGAAGCCCACCACGAGCAACCCGCCCATGCCGAGGAACTCCGCCACGTTCAGCCGCGCGAAGAAGGTGTTCTGGATGCCGCGGGCCCGCATCGTCCACCGCACGACCGACCACGAGGCCGCCGCGATCCGCCCGAGGTGCTGCGGAGCCAGGCCGTAGGCACGCACCGTCTCGATGCCACGCAGTGAGTCGAGCAGGTGCTGTGCGCGCTCGGCGGCCGCGGCCCGCTCGGCCGCGTAGGTCGCAGGGGCGTGGCGGAGGTACCACCGCACCGCGAGCACGTGCACCGGCACCACGGCGACGAGAGCCAGCGCGTACCAGGGGTCGATCACCGCCATGCCCACGACGGTCACCGCGATCGTGAAGAGCGACCCCGCGATCGCCGGCACCACATTCGGGATGGCGTCGGACACCACGGCCACGTCGTCACCCGCCCGCGACACGAGGTCGCCGGTGCCGGCGCGCTCGATGCGCGACTGCGGCAGGCGGAACGCGGATTCGACCATGCGTTCGCGGAGGTCGGCGAGCATCCGCTCGATGAGGCCTGCCGTCGCCACCACCCCGATCGTGGTCAGCACCGCGCCCACCGCGATCGCGGCCGCCATCACGACGCCGAGTCGCCA
>BADC01000274.1 GCA_000333435.1 Corynebacterium-like bacterium B27
GTCGGGGGCGGCGTGCGCAGCACCGACGACGTGGCACGACTGCAGGCGCACGGCGCAGACAAGGTGGGCGTGAACAGCGCCGCCATAGCCCGGCCGGAGCTGATCGACGAGATCGCCGACCGCTTCGGTGCCCAGGTGCTCGTGCTCTCGCTCGACGTGAAGCGCACGGCGCCGAGCGCGACCATCCCGTCGGGCTTCGTGGTCACCACCCACGGCGGCCGGCGCGAGACCGAACTCGATGCGCTCGACTGGGCCCGCCAGGCGATCGAGCGCGGCACGGGCGAGCTGCTGGTGAACTCGATCGACGCCGACGGTACCAAAGACGGCTTCGACCTCGAGCTGGTGCGCTTGATGCGCGAACTGAGCTCGGTGCCGGTCATCGCCTCGGGCGGTGCCGGCCGGCGGCGAGGTCGCGCAGGGTCGTCACACCGGATGCCGCGAAACGGAGGGCGTGGGCCGCCACGTGCATCGCCTTCTCCTCGTCGGGGGTGACGAGCGGCCAGGCGTCGCCCGGGCCTGCGCCGTCGAGCACGCTGGTGTCGAGATGCACGTGGGTGTCGACGAGACCGGGGATGACGCTGAGCCCGGGGAATCGGTCGTCGGCGGGCTGCACCGATTCGATGCGGTCGCCCGACCACTCGAGCCGACGCGGCCCGGCGACCGAGACGCCGTCCCAGATCGTGATGCCCTCCAGTGACGGGTTCATGGCGCTCCTGCTCGCTCGGCGATTCTCGGGTGGGTCACGGAGCAGACTACGATACCCACCGGCGGAGCACCGCCACGCGAGGAGAGGACCGGCGGATGTTCGGCGCAGAGGCGAAGACCGGTCGAACCGTCGTCGCGGTGCTGGAGCCCGGCGACGAGGTGCTCGAATCCCTTGCGGCCGCCTGCCGCCGGTTCGAGATCGGCAGCGCGTTCGTCCCGGTGTTCCTGGGCGCGTTCACCGAGCTCACGATCATTGGCGCCGAGCATCCGCCCGCCGACGAAGACGCGCCGCTGCCCGAATCCGTCACCGTGCGCAATTGCGAGGGGCTCGGCTCGGCCACCGTCGCCCCTGGCGCGAACGGGCCCGAGGTGCACCTGCACGCGGCGGTGGGCGCGAAGGGCGACTCGTCGCGGGCGAGCGCCGGGCACGTGCTCGCCGGCACGGTGCAGTACCCCACCGAGGTGATCATCACCGAGGTCGTCTCGCCGCAGTTCGCCCGCCGGCCGAACGAGCGCGCGCGCGGTCTTGCGACCCTCACCTTCGCGCTGCCCGAAGAGCCGGGCTAACCGCCCGCGACGGCCGCCAGGGGGC
>BADC01000273.1 GCA_000333435.1 Corynebacterium-like bacterium B27
GAGAGGCGTTCGGCATGCAGACGGTGGCCGACCTGCTCAGCCACTACCCCCGTCGCTATGCCCGGCGCGGCGAACTCACCGCCATCGACAAGCTGCCGATCGACGAGAACGTCACCATCGTGGCCGAGGTGCGCAGCGTCAGCGAGCGGCAGATGCGGGCGCGCCGGGGCAACATCCTCGAGGTCTCCATCTCCGACGGCCAGGGCTTCCTCACCCTCACCTTCTTCAACCAGAAGTGGCGCGCCAACGAACTGCGGCCGGGCGTGCGCGGCATGTTCACCGGCAAGGTGTCGAACTACCGAGGGGCGTTGCAGTTCGCGCATCCGAACTACGAGATCTTCGACGACCTCGCCGTGCGCGCCGGCGGCCTGGGCGAGGCCGGTGCCCTCGACGACGCCGAGGCGAAGCGCTGGGCCGAGATGCCCATCCCCATCTACCCCGCCACCGGCACACTCGCCAGCTGGCAGATCGCCAAGTCGGTCGAGCTGGTGCTCGACGGTCTGCGCGGCGCCATCCCCGACCCGCTGCCCGCCGACGTGCGGGAGGAGCACGGCCTGCTCACTGCGCAGCAGGCCTACGAGGGCATCCACCGCCCCCGCAAAGACGTCGAGTGGATGCGGGCACGCGACACGCTGCGCTACCACGAGGCCTTCATCCTCCAGACCGCCCTGGTGAAGCAGCGCGCCGAGTCGCACGCCGTGCACACCGCGGCCCGCACGCCCAAGCCGGGCGGCTACCTCGAGCGCTTCGACGCCGCCCTGCCTTTCCGGCTCACCGCCGACCAGCAGCTCGTGGGGGAGGAGATCGCCCGCGACC
>BADC01000272.1 GCA_000333435.1 Corynebacterium-like bacterium B27
GGGAGTGTGACAGGGGGGAGTTACGGGCGGATGAGCGTCTCGAGCTCGGCCATCGAGCGCCGCAGGGACTCGTAGATGTCGAGCGGCCACTCCGCGGTGGTGCGCGATGTCGGCATGGTGAGCGAGATCGCGAGCTGGGTGTCGCGGTCGCTCACGTACGGCAGTGGAACGGCGACACAGCGGCAGCCGCTCATGTACTCCTCGTCGTCGACGGCGTAGCCGTCTTCGTGCACGCGGTCGACCAGGGCGAGCAGTTCGTCGACGTCGGAGACGGTGTGCTCGGTGAGGTGGGCCAGGGGCGCGGCGGCGCGCAACCGGCGTTCCGCCTCCTCGCGGGGGAGCAGGCTCAGCAGCGCCTTGCCGATGCCGGTGGCGTGCGCGGGGAGCTGCATCCCCACCGAGGAGGCCAGTCGCATGGTGCGCGCCGGCTGACTGATGGCGATGTAGGTGTTGTTGACGCCGTCGAGCTGCGCCAGCTGCACCGTCTCGCCGACGCCGGCGGCCAGCTTGTCCATGATCGGCCGCACGATTCCGAGCAGGTCGGTGTTGCCGCGGAAGTTCTGCCCGACCTGCCAGGCTCGGAGCCCGAGCGAGTACTGCCGGGTGCGCGGGTCGTGGGCGACCCAGCCGGTGGAGGTGAGGGTCTGCAGCAGCCCGTGGGCGCTGGAGCGGGGGATTGACAGCTCGGTGAGGATCTCGCCGAAGCTCACGCTCTCGTGCTCGCTGACGAACTCGATCAGGCTGAGTGCTCGTTCTGCCGATTTGACGCTCGTGGCCTTCTCGTCCGTCGCCATCGCTGCCTCCTTTGGCGCACATCGTCGCGCATTCTCATCGGCGTCCGCCGATCCCGTCGATAGGATCACGATACAGCGAGATGAACTGGTGACCGGCATTTTCGATCAATAGTTCAGCTACGTGAACGCTAATCCCTTGACATGAACCATGATGGTCTGTAAGACTTTCGAGCGCTTACTCACCGGCTGCCGAACCCGACGGCCGCCGACTCATCGTGGAGGACATATGGTCGAGGTTCAGACGCCTGAACGAGTGGTGGCAGCGGTGGTGATCGCCACAGAACCCGAACCATCGGTGCGTCGCCCGCGCCGCCGCACCATCAGCTGGGGCGCCTACCTCGGGCTAGCGGCGCTCGTCGTCATGCTC
>BADC01000271.1 GCA_000333435.1 Corynebacterium-like bacterium B27
GCCGCGGGCACCGTCGACGAGATCTTCTTCGCCCCCGGGGCGGCGGTGGCTGCGGGTGACGTGGTGTTCGACGTGAAGGTCGAGATCGTGCGCGATCCGAGCGAGACGGTGGATGCGGAGGGCAAGCCGCTGCCGGCGATCTACCGCTACGAGGAGGTGACGGCACCCGCATCCGGAACCCTCAGCTCGCTCGACGTGATCGAGGGCCAGACCGTCGCCATCGGCGAGACGGCCGGGCAGATCGCGCCGCCCAGCTTCTCGGTGTCGGGAGCGCTGCAGCCCGAGCAGCAGTACCGGCTGCTCAACCAGCCGACCGAGGCGACCATCGCGATCGCCGGCGGGCCCGCGCCGTTCACCTGCACGGGGCTGCGCATCATCACCCCTCTGCCGGGCAGCACCGGCGACGCCTCGGGCGGAGGCGGCAGCGGTGGCGCCGGCGGCATCGGAGGCGGAGGCGGCGCCGGCGGGTCGGGCGGCGGCTCGACCACCACCGTCACCTGCCCGGTGCCCGCCGGTGTCACCGTCTTCTCCGGGCTCGCAGCAGATATGACCATCGCCGGCGGCAAGGCCGAGAACGTGCTCGTGGTGCCCACCACCGCCGTGCGCGGTGCCGCTCAGAGCGGAACGGTGTGGGCCGTCACCGCCGACGGCGGCACCGAGGAGCGGCCGATCGGCCTGGGCCTCAGCGACGGCAGTCAGGTGCAGGTGACGGGCGGGCTCAACGAGGGCGACGAGATACTGCAATTCGCGCCGGGAGCGCTCGCCGACCCGAACGCGGGCGGCGACTGCGCGCAACTGGGCAGCGGCGTGAGCTGCGCGATCGCCCGATGACGCTGCTGCATCTCGAAGACGTGACCCGCACGGTCATGCCGCCGGATCTTCCGGCGCTCACCATCCTGAACGGCGTCTCGTTGACGGTCGAGGAGAACGACCGGATCTCGGTGGTCGGCCGCTCCGGATCCGGCAAGTCCACGCTGCTCAACCTCCTCGGCCTGCTCGACCTGCCGACCAGCGGTGTGCTGGAGTTCGACGGTCGACCGGTCAAGTCCTACTCGGCGCGCGAGCGCGATCGCATCCGTGGCGCCAGCATCGGTTTCATCTTCCAGCAGTTCAACCTCCTCCCGGGCCGCACGGCGCTCGAGAACGTCACCATGCCGCTGCTCTACGCCGAGGGCCGGCAGTTCTGGCGGCGCAAGACGATCGCCGCCGAGATGCTCGAGGAGGTCGGCCTCGGCCATCGCTTGGAGAGCACGCCCGACCGGCTCTCCGGCGGCGAGCAGCAGCGCGTGGCGATCGCGCGTTCGCTCGTGCGGGGCCCGCGGCTCATCCTCGCCGACGAGCCGACCGGCGCGCTCGACCTCGACACCGGGCAGAACGTCATGGAGCTCATCGACGCCGTGGCCACCCGCACCGGCGCCGCGCTCGTGACCATCACCCACGACCCCGCCATCGCGGCGCGCTCCCGCAGCCACTACCGCCTCGACCACGGGGTGCTGACTCCGGATGCGGAGCTCGCCGCCGCCGGAGAGCTCGCCTGATGCGCGCGCTGACCGGGGTGCTCGGGGCGGTGCTGGAGGCCTGGCAGGAGGTGCGCATCCATCGCACCCGCGTGCTGCTCTCGCTGATCGGCGTGGCCGTCGCGGTGTGCTCGCTCACCACCGTCGTCGCGCTCGGCGGCATCGTGCAGCAGGCGAATGCCGAGATGAGCGAGCGGACCAGCGGCCGCCCCGCCACGCTCTACGTCTCGGCGTACACGAACGACGGATCGACGGTGGATTCGGCGGTCATGGACGCGACCTGGTTCGAGACGATCGAGCGGTACGACGTGCGCTACGCCAGCCGGGTGATGCAGTCGAGTGAGCTCGTGCCGTTCGTGACCGGCGCGGTGGACGTGCCGGTGCAGGCGGTCGACCAGCCCTACGGCGACATGCACCGCATCCGCGTGACCGAAGGGGCATGGTTCGCGCCCGGCGACGAGGATCTCTTGGCCCCACCCGTCGTGGTGAACGAGGTGTTCTGGGACAGGCTGGGCCGGCCCGACCTGCGCACGCGTCCGACCATCCGGCTCGGCGGCGAATCGGGCGCGGTCGGGGTCGTGGTGGGGGTGACCCCGGGGGCGAGCTGGGAGACCGACCCGTCGATGTTCCTGCTCGCCGACGACCTCGTTGCCCTGCAGGCGGCCGACCCGTCCGGTGCGGCGACGAGCTCCGGGCCTTCCTTCTACGGCGGCAGCACCTCGTACGAGATGTGGGTGCCGCCGGAGTCGGCGGAGGCGCTCACCGAAGCGATCCGCCGCGACTTCACGGCGGCGCTCGGCGACGCCGCGCAGGTCGACGTGAACCGGCAGGACTACGCGCAGTTCGGCGACGACCCGTTCCTCACCACCAAGCTCGTGATCGGCGGGATCGCGGTGCTCGTGCTGCTGCTCGGCGCCCTCGGCCTCGTGAACATCGCGCTGGTCACCGTGCGGCAACGGGTGCGGGAGATCGGCATCCGGCGCAGCTTCGGCGCGACGGCAGGGCGGGTGTTCTTCGCGGTGATGATGGAGAGTGTCGTCGCCACCATCGCGGCGGGGGCCGCGGGGGTGATGGCGGCGATCCTCATCGTGCAGAGCCCGCCGATGCAGGAGTTCGTGGGGCAGGGACTCGTCAGCGACTTCCCGCCGTTCCCCGTCGACGCGGCGTTGCTCGGGCTGGTCGCGGCCACCACGGTCGGCGCCCTCGCGGGGCTGCTGCCGGCGCTGGTGGCGGTGCGGGTGCGGGTGATCGACGCCATCCGGTACTGAGGCGGGTCGTGGGGAGGATGCGCGGCCACGCCCCACGAGCGGGGGGCAGTGGAGACGGGCGGCCCGCTGATAGGGTCGACGGACGAGATCTGAGGGGGAATCGGTGGGGGAAACTGCGCGCCGGAACAGTCGACTGCGGCCGGAACGGCGGGTGGTGCGGGGCGTCGTCCTCGCGGCCGTGCTGCCGCTGCTGGTGGTCGGAGTGGCATCGGCGGCACACGCCGAACCCGCACCGAGCGGCCCGTCCGGGCAAGAGCTCTCGCCGCGGCTGCTGCAGCTGAGCGAGCTGCCGTTCCCGTCCGGGGCCGCCGGAACGGCGGACGAGGTGGCGGCTGCGGCCGGCGACCTCGGAGTCGCCGAATCGGGGCCGGGCAGCCTGCAGGTCGACGCCGGCGGGCAGGTCAGCGTGACCGTGCGCTACACGACCGGGCCGAGCGAAGCGGATGTCGCGGCTCTCGCCGCCATCGGCACCGTGCACGCGTCGTCGAGCCGATTCGGGCT
>BADC01000270.1 GCA_000333435.1 Corynebacterium-like bacterium B27
ACGACCCGCGCATCCGCAAGACCAAGATCAACGCCCGTGAAGTCTTTCCAGACCCTCGCTGAGATCCAGTTCGAGTCCGGCTATCCGTACATCATGTACGAAGACACCGTGAACAAGGCGAACCCCATCAAGGGGCGCATCAACATGTCGAACCTGTGCTCGGAGATCCTGCAGGTCAACACGCCGACGACCTACAACGAAGACCTGTCGTACGCGTCGATCGGTAAAGACATCTCCTGCAACCTGGGTTCGCTGAACATCGCGCTCACCATGGACTCGCCCGACTTCGGCCGCACGGTCGAGACCGCCATCCGCGGCCTCACCTCGGTGTCGAACCAGTCGCACATCGCGTCGGTGCGGTCGATCGAAGACGGCAACGACAAGTCGCACGCCATCGGGCTCGGGCAGATGAACCTGCACGGCTACCTGGCGCGCGAGCGGGTGCACTACGGCTCGGCCGAGGGCGTCGACTTCACGAACATCTACTTCTACACGGTGCTCTACCACGCGCTGCGCGCCTCCAACGCGATCGCGATCGAGCGCGGCGAGAAGTTCGACGGATTCGAGGACTCGACCTACGCATCCGGCGAGTTCTTCGACAAGTACACCTCGCAGCCGTGGGTGCCGGAGACCGAGCGGGTGGCGGAGCTGTTCGCCACGTCGAACGTGCACATCCCCACGCAGGACGACTGGCGGGCTCTGCAGGCCTCCATCCAGGAGCACGGCATCTACAACCAGAACCTGCAGGCCGTGCCGCCGACCGGGTCGATCTCCTACATCAACAACTCGACCTCGTCGATCCACCCGGTGGCCTCGAAGATCGAGATCCGCAAGGAAGGCAAGATCGGCCGCGTCTACTACCCGGCGCCGTTCCTCACGAACGACAACCTGGAGTACTACGACGACGCGTACGAGATCGGCGCCGAGAAGATCATCGACACCTACGCCGCGGCCACTCAGCACGTCGACCAGGGTCTGTCGCTGACGCTGTTCTTCAAGGACACCGCCACCACGCGCGACATCAACAAGGCCCAGATCTACGCCTGGCGCAAGGGCATCAAGACGATCTACTACATCCGTCTCCGCCAGCTCGCTCTCGAGGGCACGGAGATCGATGGCTGCGTCTCGTGCATGCTGTGATCGTCGACCTGGCTAACGGAAAGAAACTGTCATGACTCCTCCTCCCGCCGGGCCGCTGAAGCTGGCCGACAAGGTGCAGGCGATCAACTGGAACCGCATCCAAGACGAGAAAGACGTCGAGGTGTGGAACCGGCTGGTGAACAACTTCTGGCTGCCCGAGAAGGTGCCGCTGTCGAACGACGTGCAGTCGTGGGCCACGCTCACGCCGGCCGAACAGACGCTCACCATGCGCGTGTTCACCGGGCTCACGCTGCTCGACACCATCCAGGGCACGGTGGGCGCGGTGTCGCTCATCCCCGACTCGCTGACGCCGCACGAAGAGGCGGTGTACACGAACATCGCGTTCATGGAGTCGGTGCACGCGAAGTCGTACTCGTCGATCTTCTCCACGCTGTCGAACACGAAAGACATCGATGAGGCGTTCCGCTGGTCGGTCGAGAACCCGAACCTGCAGAAGAAGGCGTCGATCGTGCTCGACTACTACCACGGCGACGAGCCGCTGAAGCGGAAGGTCGCCTCGACGCTGCTCGAGTCGTTCCTCTTCTACAGCGGCTTCTACCTGCCGATGTACTGGTCGAGCCGGGCGAAGCTCACGAACACGGCCGACCTCATCCGTCTCATCATCCGCGACGAGGCGGTGCACGGTTACTACATCGGCTACAAGTTCCAGCGCGGGCTCGAGCTCGTCGACCAGGCCAAGCGCGACGAGATCAAGGACTACACCTTCTCGCTGCTCTACGACCTCTACGACAACGAGACGCAGTACACGCAAGACCTCTACGACGAGGTCGGTCTCACCGAAGACGTCAAGAAGTTCTTGCACTACAACGCGAACAAGGCGCTGATGAACCTCGGTTACGAGCCGATGTTCCCGAAGACGGTGACGGATGTGAACCCCGCCATCCTTTCGGCACTCTCGCCGAACGCCGACGAGAACCACGACTTCTTCTCGGGGTCGGGCTCGTCGTACGTCATCGGCAAGGCCGTGAACACCGAAGACGAGGACTGGGACTTCTAGCCCCGAGTGCGCCGGCGCCCTCCGCCCTGCTCTGCAGGCGTCGCGGAGGGCGTCGGCGTATTTCCTCAGCTGACGGGACGCACTAGGGCACGACCACGGTGAGCGTGACCGTCGTCGGGTTCGAAACGGCCCCGTCAGGCCCCTCCAGTCTGTACTGGAAGCTGTCCGTGCCGGAGAAGCCGGGCTCGGGCAGATAACTGAATCGGCCCGTGTGGAGGTCGAAGTCCAGTCGCCCATGAGCCGGCGGGGTCGTTCCCGGCTGGGCGTACCAACCATCCGGAAGCGTGGCGGCCCCGAGCCCGAAAATCGAGTCGTTCTCGGTCACGCCCGTCGTGGCTGTGAACGGGGTCTCGTAGATGATTCGGTACGCGTCCGATTCGGTGTGCGGGGGATCGGCGACTGTGAGCGGAATGGCGACGGGATCGCTGACCCGCCCGTGTGAGTTGCTCGCGGTCACGGTGAGGGTCTCGGCGCCCCGGTAAGACGGGTCCGAGGTGTAGGTCAACGCGCCGTAGGAGTCGATTGTCGCCGAGCCGTGCAGAGCAGTCACGGCCATCGGCAGTCCGTTGTGACACACCGACGCCACGCGTGCACGGATGCCCGATACCACGATCTGCGTGCCGGTGTCCAGAGGGGCACACGACGGAGGAGTCGGGACCGGGTCGACCACGACCGCGCCCGGGCGGGTCGCAGTGTAGAACCACATGCCGGCCGCCTGCCGACCGTTTCTCGGGGTGCGTACCTGGAGATACGAGAGAGCGATCGGAATCTGCGCGTCGGCCGGGGCATCGGCATGAGCGTCGAGCAGAAGCGTGAACGACTGGGTCGTGGTGCTCGCCATCTCCGCGATGGCGCATTCCTGGATTCCGCTCATTGCGGGCGTGCAGTCGACGCCGCCGCTGCTCGCCACGACGCTCTCGACGTCGAACTCGTTCACGATCAGGCTCACGCCGACCGGCGTGGCCAGTGTCGTGTTCGTGTTGGTGACGTCGACCCTGAGGAGGTACTTATCCGGGGATGCGGGCATCTGTGTCAGCGTTCCTCTGGCCATCACCGGGCCATCTCCGCTCGCGGTGATGCCGGGGGCGACGAGCGGGGTCGGGTTAGCTGGCGACGTGCCGACTCCGGCGTGCGTCTCCAGGAGTTCGTAGCCGTAGCCGTCAGAGCATGATCTAGAGGAGTCGTAGTACACCGATTGCAGGAATCCACCGGACCCGATGCGGCTGAACATGCTGTTGATGAAGTGGATGCCGGAACCGGACGGCCCGTTCCAGACGAAGATCTCACCGCCCAGATATTTCTTGCCACTGAGGTCGGTTCGGTAGAACCTGAGCTCGGTGATCACCGTACTGCCGGTGTAGGAGGTCCTGGAAACCGCGTAGTCGACGCCCTCGCCGAATGCGTCGAAGAAGCCTTCAGGCACCTTGTCGACGTTGGGGGCGCAGCCGCTGGACGCACTGCCTCCTGTCGATGTTCCGCCCACCGTTCCACTGCCTCCTCCGGCGCATTTGACGCCGTAACTCTCGACGTAGGCCGGGAGTCCGCCTGCTCCGCCAATCGCGGAGCAGTCGATCTCCATCGCCGAGGCGCGTGTGGGTGGGCCGGCCGCGACGGTCACGAAGCCGGCGAGAAGGCCACCGGCCATGATCAGACCCAGTAAGCGCGCGCCGGATCGAAATGATGATGAATGCTCAGTAGTGTTCATGGCGAGACTGTATTGCTCCGCACACGCAATCGCAAGCGCCGCCAACGGGGTCGGCAGCGGGAGGGGAACGGTACCTGAGGGGGAGGTGGGCGGGGAAGCGGTGTCCGTAGGCTGGAGGTTCTGCTCGGCCGAGAAGGAGTTTCGTGGGCGTCGTTCGCAAGTGGGTGTTCCCCTCGTTGAGGATTCTGATCATCGCGGCGATCGCCGTCGCACTCGGGAAGCTCGCCTTCTTCCCCGACCGCCCCGCCGAGGCCGACCCCGCGGTGCCCACCGGTGCCGTCGTGGAACCGCACGCCACGGTGACGGTCGGCACCATCACCAACGACGTGGTCGTGAAAGCGACCGTCTCAGCCGACGCGGCCGTGCCCGTGAAGTCCACCGCCGCGGGCACCGTCGACGAGAT
>BADC01000269.1 GCA_000333435.1 Corynebacterium-like bacterium B27
GCTCCCCACCGTCGGGCACGCGCTGGGCTTCATCGCCACCCTCGAGCGGCCCGAGCTCGTGGGCCTCAACCCCGAGACGGGGCACGAGCAGAT
>BADC01000268.1 GCA_000333435.1 Corynebacterium-like bacterium B27
CGATGAAGGGTTTGGCAAGAATGCCTTCGGATTGCACGCAACCTTGGGGCTCTCCGATAACGTAGATCACGGGGTAGCACCGATCTCCGCCTCGATCCTCGCAACTGCTGCTCTGCCGCAACCTGCTTCGAGCCTGACGTCGCAGAGGATGATATCCGGCCGGCCCTTACGAGCGGCCTCCACGGCCGCCCCCTCGGTCTGTGCGATCTCGCTGGTCGCCGCACCAGCGACCTCGGCGAGGGCGGCCACATAGTCGGCTGCGAG
>BADC01000267.1 GCA_000333435.1 Corynebacterium-like bacterium B27
GGCGCCCAAGGCGCAGTGGTTGAAGGAGTTCATTTCGGCGGGTCGAGAGCCGGCCCTGCCCGTCGATGCCGTCCCACTTCTCCCAGATGGTGGTCGCGCCGCGCTCGATCATGTGCAGCCAGCCGGGCGCCGCGTCGCGCAGCAGGAGGTCGAACGCGAGTTCGGAGTGTCCGTGCTCGGCGAGGGCGGGCAGCAGGTGCTCCACGCCGTGGATGCCGGTGGTCGCGTAGCCCTGCTCGCGCACCTTCTCGGCGAGTCTCGCGACCGCGCGCCCGAGGTCGTCGCCGTCGAGGATGCCGTAGCCGATCGCTTGGGCGTACGCGGTCTGCGTGTCGCCCTCGATGCGCCCGGCGTCGTCGACGAACCGGCTCCGGTAAGCGGCGCGGATCTCCGCACCCCGCTGCCGGAAGGCCGCCGCGCGCTCGCGCAGCCCGAGTCGCTCCGCGATCTCGGCCAACTGGTCGGCGGTGCGGATGGAGTGCGCGGTGGCGATCACCGGCTTGGCGCTCGTGGAGCGTGCGCCCGTGTAGGCGTAGCCGGGGTGCGGCGGCTCGTCGGGGTCTTCGGGCAGCGACAGCCAGTCCGAGAAGTCGGCGCCCACCTCCTCGACCCGGATCCCCGACGGGTTCGACCGCTCGAGGAACTCGGCGTACCGCTCGAGCGCGCCCCAGCAGCGGCGCGCCGTCACCAGATCGCCGTAGCGCGCCACGGCGAGGTGCACGAGGCGCACGAAGCCGTCGGCCCAGCCGGGTGCGCCGACCCGGCTGGACGCCGGTGGCAGCACCGGCGCGTAGTCGCGCAGGGCGCCGTTCTCGGCCTGCGAGTCGGCGGCATCGAGCACGAACTTCGACACGAACGCGGCGATGTCGAAGTAGTCCGCGGCGGTGGGCGCGATCACCCCGGCGTCGCCGAGCCAGCCCAGCCGTTCGTCGCGCTGCGGGCAGTCGGTGATGACCTCGATGAAGTTGTCGCGGATGGTCCACTCCACGGCCGAACTCAACCG
>BADC01000266.1 GCA_000333435.1 Corynebacterium-like bacterium B27
CTGCCGGCTCAGCGCGATGTTCGAGGCGCCGTTGGCGATGATGGTGGCACGCAGCTCGGGCTCGATCGGCGCCAGCAGAGCGCCGTAGTAGCCGAGCACGTACTTCTTGATCTCGTTCGGCACCACGGAGTACCGCGAGCCGGAGATGACGTTCATCACCGCCTGTGTGCCCACGAACTGGGCGAACGGCGTGATCATGATGGGGAACGCCAGCTCCGCCCGCACCCGCGCGACCTCGAGGAGGAGCTCGTCGAAGCGGTCGGACAGCCCGGCGGTGGCGAGTTGCGACTGGAAGTTCGAGAGCATCCCGCCCGGCGTCTGGTGCAGGTAGTGCAGTCCGTTGTAGGCCACCGGCGCGCCGAGCGGTTTGCCCTCGGCCTCGGCGATGGCGGTGAGCCGCTCGCTGATCGCGTCGATGCGCTCGTCGTCGACCTCCACCGTGTAGCCGAGCACGCGGAGGTCGCGCACGATTCCCTGGGTGGCCGGCTGCGCGTTGCCGTTGGCGAGCGGGGCGATGGAGGTGTGCAGCGCATCCGCCCCCGCCTCCACCGCCTCGAGGTACACCAGCGGCGCGAGGCCGGTGAGGCAGTGGCTGTGGATCTCGAGCGGCCGGTCGCCCATCACCGCTTTCAGGGCGGGCACCAGGGTGCGCACGCGGTCGGGGGTGAGGAGGCCCCCCGCATCCTTCAGCATGATGGCGTCGACGTCGGCCTTCTCGATCAGCTCGCGGGCCTTGGCGACGAACAGCTCGTCGGTGTGCACGGGGCTCTCGCAGAACGAGACGGCGCCGAAGGTCGAGGCCCCGAGCTCCTTGGCCCGCACCACTCCGGGGGCGATGTTGTCGATGTCGTTGAGTCCGTCGAACGACCCGATCACCCGGAAGCCGTTTGGCGTAGAGACTCTCCACCCAGGCCAGGATGACGTCCTCGGCC
>BADC01000265.1 GCA_000333435.1 Corynebacterium-like bacterium B27
GCCGGGCAAGCGCTGGCCCACGATCTCCGGGCGCTCTGTGCGCTGCCTCACTACGCCTCCTCGGCGATGGACGGGTGGGCGGTCGCCGGGCCCGGGCCATGGCGCCTGAGGCCAGCGGGCTCCGAAGCGCCGGGCGCAGCCCGGCCGGCGCCCGCGCCCTCGGGTTCGCCGAGCACGTCGTCAGGGCATCCGTCGGTCGACGTCGCGCCCCTTCGATCGGGCGAGGCCGCGTCGATCGTGACCGGCGGCGTCATCCCCACCGGTGCCCGCGCTGTGCTGCGCGCCGAGCGCGGACACGAGGACGAGGGCCTGCTCCTCGCGACCGGTCCCGACGCGAACGAACCCCGTGACGGCCAGCACGTGCGGCCGCCCGGCGGTGAAGCCGATGCGGGGGAGCTGCTCTTCCGCGCAGGCACCGTGCTCAGCGCCCCGCACATCGCGGTGGCGGCCGGCTGCGGGCACGACGCCCTCGAGGTCGTTCGGCGCGCCCGCGTCGAACTCCTGCTGACCGGAAGCGAGGTCGTGACGAGCGGAATCCCCGCCGCCGGTCAGGTGCGCGACAGTTTCGGGCCGACGCTGCCGGCCGTCCTCGCCGCTCTCGGCGCCGAAGTGGTCGCCAGTCACCGTGTGGGGGATGATCGCGGGGCGCTCACGGAACACCTCGCGGCCGAACCCGCCCCACCACCCGCACCAGCCGCGCCCCGCGCATCCGCCGAAATCGTCGTCACCACCGGCGGCACCGGCTCCTCGGGCGCCGACCACGTGCGGCCGGCCCTCCGCGCAGCGGGCGCCGAACTGCTGGTCGACGGGATCGCCGTGCGGCCGGGCGGCCCCGCACTGCTCGCCCGGATGCCCGACGGCCGGCTGGTGGTGGCGCTGCCCGGCAACCCGCTCGCGGCCTTCCTGGCGCTGCTCACCCTCGCGCAGCCGCTGCTCGCCGCGATGCAGGGCCGCCCGATGCCCGCGTTGCGCGACATCCGCACCGCCGTCGACCTGCCGGCCGCAACGGCGCCCACGACGCTCCGGCCGTATCGCGCTCACCACGGGGCGGCCGAACCGACCGCCTGGCACGGCGCCGGCATGCTGCGCGGACTCGCCGAGGCCGACGGCGTGCTCGTCGTACCCGGCCGGGGTGCTCCTGCCGGCACCGTGCTCGAGGTGCTGCCCCTGCCCTGGTGAGCGGATGCCCGGGCCACCGCGGCCCCGGCCTGCCGCCGCCCGGGCTGGCGTCGGGCGGGCCGGCGGGGCGATACTGGGTGCGCGACGCGCGCGCATCCGCACCCCACCCCCATCGACGACGATCGGCAGAGGACATGATCGGCCCCAGTCCAAGCCCCTGGCTCGCGAGTTCTGACGGGCTCGAACGCCGGGTCGTGCACGAGTCCTGGGAGCGCGCCCGCCGCCGGGCCCTCGACCCCGAACACCTCCTGCCCACGCTCGAGGTGGCGGAGGATGTGCTGGCCGACTTCCGGCTCGCGCATCCGCTCGCGCCGGTGCTGCCGGTCATCCGCAAGCTGCTGGTGCGCGACGCCGAGGGCTCCGGGCTGCTGGTCGCGGTGGGCGACGAGATGGGCCGGTTGCTGTGGGTCGAGGGTGACTCCGCCGCGAAGCGGCGCGCCGAGGACATGCGCTTCGTCGAGGGCGCCGGCTGGTCGGAGCAGCGCGTGGGAACCTCCGCGCCGGGCACGGCGCTGGAGCTCGATCACGGCATCCAGATCCACGACTCGGAGCACTTCAACCGGCTGGTGCACGGCTGGAGCTGCACCGCCGTTCCCGTGCACGACCCCGAGACGCGGCGCATCCTCGGCGTCATCGACATCACCGGCGACGCCCGCGCCGTCGACCCGCACACGCTTCCGCTGATCGAGGCGACGGCCGCGGCGGCCGAAGCCGAACTCATGGTGCTGCGGTTGCGTGCCCTGCGCGACGGCGCGGGTGCCGGCGGCGACGGCTCACGGATGCACGTCACGAGCTTCGCAGGCCTGCCCCGCTCGCGGGAGCGGACGGCGGCGGGCAGCCGATCGCGCGCCGCCACGATGCACGTGCTCGGCCGGGACACCGGGGAGCTCACCTCCGCCCACGGGAGGGTGGAGCTGAGCCTGCGGCACTCCGAGATCCTGACGCTGCTCGCCTGGCACCGCGAGGGGCTCTCGGCGGCGCGACTGACCGATCTCGTCTACGGCGACACCGGCACGCCGCTCACCCTGCGGGCCGAGATCGTGCGCCTGCGGCGCGCGCTGGAGGCGGGAGCGACCGGCATCGATATCGAGTCGCGGCCGTACCGGCTGAGTGTTCCGCTCGAGCTCGACGCGCACCAGGTGACCTCGTTGCTCGATCGCGGGGCGCACCGGGTGGCGCTCGCCGCCTCGGTCGGGCCGCTGTTGCCGGGGTCGGAGTCGCCCGGGATCGAGGCGATCCGCACGGCGCTCCGCGCGCGGCTGCGCGAGGCGATGCTGGGCGATGCGGCGCTCGACGTGCTGCTCGATTACGCGGCCACCGAAGACGGGATGCACGATGCCGAGGTCTGGACGGCCGCGCTGCGCCTGCTCCCACCGCGCTCGCCGAAGCGGGCGGGCATCGTGCTGCAGCTCGAACGCATTCAAGCCGGCGCAGGCGCCTGACCACTCGTCCGTCGTGACGGCGCCCGGCGGTGGGCCGCCGACGGCCGCCGCGGAAGTGATCGCTGCGGTAGGCCAAGCGCAGACGATCTGCATGGTGCGGGCGACGATCGGCGTGCTGGGCGGGACGGTTCGCGCGTTGCATCCTGCATGACCAGTATGGATACCGCCTCGACCGCCGTGATCCGGCCCGCTTCGCCCGCTGCCCCCGACGCATCCGACGCGTCGGCGCAACCCGGGCCGCCCGGCGAACACAACGCATCCTGGGTCGCGGTGTTCTCGCTCAGCCTCGGCGTGTTCGCGCTCGTCATGGCCGAGTTCCTGCCAGCGAGCCTCCTCACCCGCATCGCGGGCGACCTCGGCGTGAGCGAGGGTGTGGCCGGGCAGTCGGTGAGCGTGACGGCGATCGTCGCCGCCCTGTCGGGCCTCACCGTTCCGGTGCTGCTGCCCCGCCTCGACCGGCGCCGGCTGCTGCTCGGGCTCGGTGTGCTGGCGGTCGCCTCCGACCTGCTCGTCGCGTTCGCGGCCAACTACCCGATGCTGCTCGCCGCGCGGGTGCTCCTGGGTATCGCGCTCGGCGGATTCTGGGCGCTCGCCATCTCGGTCACCGCCCACCTCGTGCCGCCGGCGCGTCTCGGGCGGGCGATGATGGTGGTGCAGATCGGCGTCTCGCTCGCCACCGTCGCCGCGATCCCGCTCGGCACCTGGCTCGGCGAACTCAGCGGCTGGCGATCGGTCTTCGTGCTGGCGGCCGGGGTGGGGCTCGCGGGGCTGGTGTTCCAGTGGTTCGTGCTGCCGGGCATCCGGCCGAGCGGGGCGCCCGGGCTGCGCGCGCTGCTCGGGACGGTGCGTTCGCGCTTCATCCTGGTGGCGCTGATCGCCACCGCGCTGGTGGCCGGCGGGCACTTCGCGGCGTTCACCTACATCCGCCCCGCCGCCACCGAGGTCGGCGGCTTCGATGCCGCGCACCTGGCGCTGCTGCTGCTCGTCTACGGTGTGGCCGCGTTCGCCGGCAACCTGCTCGCCGGCCCGCTGGTCGACAAGCGTCCCCGCTCGGCGGTGCTCGTGTTCCCGGTGCTGCTCGGGGCGGCGCTTCTGGTGTTCGCGCTCTCGGGCGGGTCGACGGTGCTGGTTCTCGCCGCCACCGCCCTCTGGGGCATCGGGTTCGGTGGGGTGCCGACCTCGCTCATGACCTGGATGGCGCGCGCCGAACCGACCCGGCTGGAGAGCGTGGGCGGGCTACAGGCGGCGGCGTTCCAGGTCGCGATCGCGACCGGTGCGGTGGTGGGCGGCCTGCTGGTCGACGGGGTGAGCGTGCAGGCCGCGCTCCTCGTGGGCGGTGTGGCGGCGGCCGCCGGCGGCGTGCTGCTGGCGTCGCTGCGGCTCCGCTGACGTCAGCGGCCGCGGCGCCAGGCGCTCGGCGACTTGCCCGCGACGCGGCGGAACGCGCGGCTGAACGCCACGTCCGAGCAGTAGCCGAGCGCCGCCGCCGTCTGCCCCACGCTCCAGCCCTGCTGCCCGAGGAGCTGCTTGGCGCGCTGCATCCGCACCCGCGCGAGGTAGCGCAGCGGTGGCTCGCCCACCGCGGCGTGGAACTGCTCCGCGAACACCGAGCGCGACGCGTTCGCCAGCCGGGCGAGGTCGGCGACCGACCACTTCGCCCCCGGGTCGTCGTGCATCGCCTCGACCGCCCGCGCGATGTGCGGGTCGCGCACCGCCAGTTCCCACGCCCGGCCAGAGGGGTTCGCCGCGCATCCGTCTTCGGCCCACTCGCGGATCACCGCGGCCACCACGAGCGCGGCCAGCCCGGCGGCCAGGGAGACCGCGTCGGAGCGGTCGCTCGCCCGTTCGTCGCGCAGGCCCTCGAGCAGCGCGGTCAGAACCGGGCGGCGCCGGCCCTCGGCACAGTTGGCGATGAGATCGGGCAACCCGCCGACGATCGCGGCCGCGGGGTCGGCGGCGAGACCGTATGCCGCGGCGAACGCGGCATCGACCGGTTGCGGTCCGGCTCGGAGCGGCACGACGAGCAGCTGCGAGTCGGCCACCGCGGCGACCATCTGGTCGCGGGCGGCGGGCACGAGCACCACGTCGCCCGGGCGCAGCAGCATGCAGGCGCCCGAATCGGCGCCGATGGGCTCGGTGACCACACAGACCGATCCGGCCACGAGGTGGTAGAGGGTCGGCTCGGCTGCGCGCCGCTGGCGTTCGCCGAGGCCCAGGTCGTGCAACTCGACGCCGAGCACGCGGTAGCGCAGGCGTGCGAGCAGTTCGCCGAGCTGGTCGTCGGATGCCGCGGCGCCCTCGCCGGGCACCGCCACCTCGCTCAGCGCAACAGAACTCATATCTCGTTCAAGCCCGACACACCCGCTCCGCATTCCCGTGCCTGCCCGCCCGCGCCCGCCCCGCGCCCGCCCCGCGCCCGTGCAACGGGATGCAACCTTCCCGCGCGTAGCGTGCTGGGCATCCGACACCGTCGTCAGAAGGAGACCGAACATGACCATCACCGACCGGCCCGAGACCGCCGCACCGGCGGCACCCGCACCCACCGTCTACGCCAATCCGGGCACCGCCGGCTCCGTCGTCACCTTCAAACCGCGCTACGACAACTACATCGGCGGCGAGTACGTGCCGCCGGCGAACGGGCAGTACTTCCAGAACCCGAGCCCCGTCACCGGCCAGGTCTTCACCGAGGTCGCGCGCGGCACCGCGCCCGACGTCGACCGCGCGGTGGACGCGGGCTGGCGCGCGTTCGAGAGCTGGGGCAAGACGAGCGTCGCCGAGCGCGCCGTCATCCTCAACAAGATCGCCGACCGCATGGAGGCCAACCTCGAACTGCTGGCCGTCGCCGAGACCTGGGAGAACGGCAAGCCGGTGCGCGAGACGCTCGCCGCCGACATCCCGCTCGCCATCGACCACTTCCGGTACTTCGCCGGCTGCATCCGGGCGCAGGAGGGCGGCATCTCCGAGCTCGACAACGACACCGTGGCCTACCACTTCCACGAGCCGCTGGGGGTCGTGGGGCAGATCATCCCCTGGAACTTCCCCATCCTCATGGCCGTCTGGAAGCTCGCACCCGCGCTCGCCGCAGGCAACTGCGTGGTGCTGAAGCCCGCCGAGCAGACGCCGGCGTCGATCCACGTGCTGCTCGACCTCATCGCCGACCTGCTGCCGGCGGGGGTGCTCAACATCGTGAACGGGTTCGGCATCGAGGCGGGCGCTCCGCTGGCGTCGCATCCGCGCATCCGCAAGATCGCGTTCACCGGCGAGACCACGACCGGCCGGCTCATCATGCAGTACGCGAGCGAGAACCTCATCCCCGTCACCCTCGAGCTCGGCGGCAAGAGCCCCAACGTGTTCTTCGCCGACGTCGCCGACGAGAAGGACTCGTTCTACGACAAGGCGCTGGAGGGCTTCACCTTCTTCGCGCTCAACCAGGGCGAGGTGTGCACCTGCCCGTCGCGGGCGCTCGTGCAGCGGTCGATCTACGACGGGTTCGTGGCCGACGGCCTCGACCGGGTGGCCAAGGTCAAGCAGGGCAACCCGCTCGACCTGTCGACCATGATCGGTGCGCAGGCGTCGAACGACCAGCTCGAGAAGATCCTCAGCTACATGGACATCGGCAAGCAGGAGGGCGCGAAGCTGCTCGCGGGCGGCGAGCGGGCCGACCTCGGCGGCGAACTGTCCGGCGGCTACTACGTGCAGCCGACGGTGTTCGAGGGGCGCAACGACATGCGCATCTTCCAGGAGGAGATCTTCGGGCCGGTGCTGGCGCTCACCAGCTTCGACGACTACGACGACGCCATCTCCATCGCCAACGACACCCTCTACGGGCTGGGCGCCGGCGTCTGGTCGCGGAGCGGCACGCAGCTCTACCGTGCGGGCCGCGCCATCCAGGCGGGCCGCGTCTGGTCGAACACCTACCACCAGTACCCGGCGCACGCGGCCTTCGGCGGCTACAAGCAGTCGGGCATCGGCCGGGAGAACCACCGGATGATGCTCGACCACTACCAGCAGACGAAGAACCTCCTCGTCTCCTACGCCGACGGGCCGATGGGCTTCTTCTGATGCCCGACTCTCCGGCGGGGGAGCCCGCCTCGCGGGTCGACGTGACGGGTGCCGCAGCGGACATGCTGCGGCACCTGGCGGCGTCGCACGGGCCGCTGATGTTCCACCAGTCGGGCGGATGCTGCGACGGTTCGTCGCCGATGTGCTACCCGGTCGGGATGTTCCGGGTGGGCGCATCCGACGTCCTCCTCGGCACGTTGGCGGTGGCCGGCATCGACCCGGTCGAGGTGTACATGTCGCGCTCGCAGTTCGAGTACTGGAAGTACACCCACCTCACCATCGACCTCGTCGACGGGCGGGGGAGCGGATTCTCGATCGAGGCGCCCGAGGGCAAGCGCTTCCTCATCCGCTCCCGGCTGCTCGATGACAGCGAACTCGAAGCTTTCGGCCTCGCGACTCACGGGCCGGTCGCGCCGTAGTTCGCGCATCCGCTGGTTACCCTTGGGACATGTCGACGATCAGGCATCCGGTGGGCCCCCAGCCCAAGAAGGTGTACTGGCGCCGCCGGCTGGTGGTGCTGTTCGTGGCGCTCGCCGTCATCGCCGTGGTGGTGCTCATCGTGGTGCGACCCGGGTCGGGCCCGGCGGATGCGTCGAACGGCGTCATCCACACCGGTCCGCCGCCCGGGACGGATGCGGCGGCGAGCGACACACCCGCGACGGATGCGGCGTCGACCCCGGGCGCGGTCGATGCGGCCTCGACGACCCCGCCCGGCGAGGTGGCGGCGTGTGCGGCCGGGAACATCTCGATCACCCCGGTGACCGACGCCGCGAACTACGACGCCGCCACGAAGCCGCAGCTCTCGTTCACCATCACGAACACCGGCTCGGAGGCCTGCAAGATCAACGCGGGCACCTCGCAGCAGGTGTACACGATCACGAGCGGCGACGAGACGTACTGGGTGTCGACCGATTGCCAGACCGATCCGTCCGACACCGAGGCCGTGCTCGAGCCGGGCGTGGCGGTGGCGTCGACGCCGTTCACCTGGGACCGCACGCGCTCCTCGAAGGACACCTGCGCGGCGACCGACCGCCCGCAGGTGCCGGCCGCGGGCGCCTCGTACCACCTGAACGTGCAGGTCGCGGGCATCGACTCGGCCGACTCGAAGCAGTTCATCCTCAACTGACGTCGCCGTGCGCCGCGGTCGGTTACTTGTAGAAGAGGGCCGCCCAGACGAGGATGGCGGCGAGCGCCACGAGGGTCACGACCAGCGCGATGATGCCCGCCAGGCGGAGGCGCGGGCGCGCCGTGGGGTAGTAGCGGTTGTGGAGGCGTCGCTCTCGGCGACGTCGCTTCGTCGAGGGCACGGATGTGACGGTACGCCCGCCCCGCGCCCGGTGGGTGACGGGGATGTGAACGCGCGCTGGGAGTTCACCTGGTGCGCATCCGTTCACTCGACGCCTGTAGCATGCAGCCGTGAGCGCCACGACGTCACGAGCGGATGCCGAAGGCGCCGCCGCGCGCCCCGGCGACCCGCTCGTGGTCGGCGTCACCGGTGGCCTCGTGCGCGGCGTCGAACGGCGGCGGCGTGGGCTGCGGCACTGGCGCGGCATCCCGTACGCCGCGCCGCCCGTGGGTTCGTTGCGATTCAGGGCGCCCCGCCCCGTGGTGCCGTGGGCGGGCATCCGCGACGCCGCCGCCTTCGGGCCGATCGCGATGCAGTCGCGCAACGGCAACTTCATCGGCGCCTCCCGCACCGCTGCCATGTCGGAGGACTGCCTCAGCATCAACGTGCTCCGCCCCGCGACGGATGCACGCGACCTCCCGGTGATGGTGTTCATCCACGGCGGTGCCTACAGCGTCGGCTCCTCGGCCGAGCATCCGCACAACGGGGAGACGCTCGTGCGCGAAGGCGGGGTGATCTACGTGAGCTTCAACTACCGGCTGGGGGCGCTGGGCTATCTCGATCTCACGCGCTTCGCCACGGCTGAACGCCCGATCGAGTCGAACCTGGGTCTGCGCGATCAGGTGGCGGCGCTGGAATGGGTGCGTGAGAACATCCGCTCCTTCGGGGGCGACCCGGGCAACGTGACGCTGTTCGGCGAGTCGGCGGGCGCCAACGCGGTCACCACCCTCATGGCGACCCCGGCCGCTCGCGGCTTGTTCGCCCGCGCGATCGCGCAGAGCGCCCCGACGAACGCGGTCTACCTCCCCGAGATGACCGCCGTGTGGGCGTCGGAGTTCGTCGAACTCCTGACCGAGTCGATCGACACCGACGGGGTCGAATCCACGTCCGACGACATCGCGGGGCAGGTGCTCGCCGACGCCGCCGCGGTCGAGCTGGTCGAGGCGGCCGTCGCCCTCACCCTCAGAACGCCGGATGCGCATCCGGGCACCATCGTGCTCTCGCCGGTGATCGACGGCGACATCCTGCCCGAACGCCCCCTCGACGCGTTCAAGGAGGGGCGCGCCGCGCCCGTGCCGCTCGTGATCGGCACCAACGACCGCGAGGGCTCGCTGTTCACGGGGCGGCTGGACATCCTCGTCACCACGCCCAAGCGCATCCGAGCCATCTTCGCGCGCACGAAGAAGAGTGCGCGCAAGGCGATCAAGGCGGAGTACCCCGGGCTGCCCGCGAAGCGCCCAGCGGCCGATTTCGGCGGCGACTACGCGTTCTGGTACCCGACCGTGAAGGTGGCGGAGCGACACGCCCGCTTCCAGCCGGTGCACTTCTACCGTTTCGACATCGCTCCCCGGCTCGTGCGCTGGGCGGGCTTCGACGCCACCCACGGCCTCGAGCTCTTCGCCGTCTTCGACCGGATGAACGGCTGGTTCGGTCGCACCATGACCTCGCTCGGCGGGCGACGTGCGTTCCTTGCGGCGGGCCGGCGGATGCGCGGCCACTGGCTCGGCTTCGCCCGTGACGGGCGCATCGACGAGACGGTGTGGCCGCGGTATGACGAGAACGAGCGGCACACCCTCATCATCGACGTCGCCGACCGTGTCGAGTCCGACCCGCGCGCGTCGCGTCGCCTCGCGTGGCAGGCGTTCGTGCCGCACGTGTGACGCCCCCCGAGCGGCGGGCGCGTCGGCCGCGCTGCGTGGGGCGCCGCCGCAACGACGGAGTTTCGGGCAGCATTCGCGGGAACGACGGAGGCACGCCTCGA
>BADC01000264.1 GCA_000333435.1 Corynebacterium-like bacterium B27
CCGGCGTGCGCATCGTGATGGCGAGCGACCGACCACCCACCCGGATCTCGAGTGGCTCCTCGACGGCGAGCAGGTCTTCGCGGATGACCCGTGAGTGGCCGACGGTGATGCGGGTGACGCGGCGTCGGGCGGTGATTCGTCCCATGGCTTCAGGGTAGGCATCCCGGCGGACGGCGGGCAATCAGCGACGCCGGATTGTGGAGAGCTCTGCAGCGGGAATGGGATGTGGTGGAGTGGATGCGCCGGGGCGGTTCTGCGGCACACGGCCTAGTCTGGAACGGTGTTGTTCGATGCACTGGTGCTGGCCGGAGGGCGCTCGTCGCGCCTCGGGGGGACGCCGAAGGCGGGTCTTGAGGTGGCCGGACGAAGCCTTCTGGCCGCCACGGTCGCGAGCGTGGTGGCGCGCGGTGCGCGACGCGTGGTCGTCGTGGGCGAGGAGCGCGCGATCGCCGAGTTGCTCGGCAAGGTCGAGGGGCTGGGGGAGGCCGAACTATTCGGCGAGGCCGACGGGTTCGGCGAGGCCGACGGGTTCGGCGAGGCCGACGGGTTCGGGGAAGTCGGTGCACCCGGAGGAGTGGACCGCCTCCAGGGGCGGTCTGGCGAGTCGCCACCCGTCGAGGTGCTCGTCGCCCGCGAGGTGCCCGAGTTCGGCGGCCCCGCCGCGGGCATCGCAGCCGGATTCGCGGCTCTGGAGGCGGCATCCGAACACCACGACTCCGACTTCGTGCTCGTGCTGGCGTGCGATGTCCCGGTCGTCGACGTGGTGGTGGCGGCGCTCGTGAGCGCGGGCGGGGACACCGTCGGGGCCGAGACGGCTGTCGCAGTCCCGAACGACCTGATGACGGCGGGTGCTGCGGTGGCGGGGGCGGACGGGATGGTGGCCGGGGGCGCGGATGGGCATCCGCAGCACCTGCTGGGGCTCTACCGCACGCCGGCGCTCCGGGCGAGTGTGGCGCGGCACCGGGAGGCCGATGACCTCGACGGACTGGCCGTCCGCACGCTCGTCGCGGGCCTGGATCTCGCGGTGGTGCCGGTGCCGGCCGGCGTCACCGACGACGTCGACACGTGGGCGGATGCGGAACGACTCGGCATCGCGCGGCCCTCAGGACCGGAATCGGGCGCGACGCCCGCCGGCGGAGCGCGGCCGGGCGGTTCAGGGGGTGCGGATGCGACAGGCGTACCGGGTGTGGTGACCGCGACCGGGGCGCGGGAAGCGGGCGGGGCCACGTCGGGTCAGGGTACCCGGCCCGACGTGCGGCGGCCCGGCGATGACGCCGAGCAGGCGGCGGAGCTCCGCGCCTGGGTCGACAGGTTGGCAGAAGAACTCGGGCACCCGGGGCTCGAGGTCGACCTCGACGACCTTCTGGGGCTGGCCGGAGTGGCGGCGCACGCGGTGCGGCGTCCGGCGGCACCCCTCACGACCTTTGTGGTCGGGTACGCGGCCGGGCGCGCGGTGGCGGACGGCGGCGACGCGCGTTCGGCTGCCGAGCATGCATCCGCCGTCGCGCGCGCACTGGCTGCCCGGTGGCGCGGTGCCGATGGCGACGGCGGCGCCGGCCCGTCGGCAGCGGTCGACCGGAAGCGCGGCGCAGGCGGTGACAGCGGGTCTGCGGGGTGGTCCGGAGCGGGGGACGACGCCGGAACGGACACGGTCGACCGGCGGCCCGGCGCGGGCGACGCGTGAGCGACGGGCGCGTGC
>BADC01000263.1 GCA_000333435.1 Corynebacterium-like bacterium B27
AATCACCGATACGCGAGCGAACGTGAAGCGACTGCTGCTGCAAAACGTCTGCGACCTGAGCAACAACATGAATGGTCTTCGGTTTCCGTGTTTCGTAAAGTCTGGAAACGCGGAAGTCAGCGCCCTGCACCATTATGTTCCGGATCTGCATCGCAGGATGCTGCTGGCTACCCTGTGGAACACCTACATCTGTATTAACGAAGCGCTGGCATTGACCCTGAGTGATTTTTCTCTGGTCCCGCCGCATCCATACCGCCAGTTGTTTACCCTCACAACGTTCCAGTAACCGGGCATGTTCATCATCAGTAACCCGTATCGTGAGCATCCTCTCTCGTTTCATCGGTATCATTACCCCCATGAACAGAAATCCCCCTTACACGGAGGCATCAGTGACCAAACAGGAAAAAACCGCCCTTAACATGGCCCGCTTTATCAGAAGCCAGACATTAACGCTTCTGGAGAAACTCAACGAGCTGGACGCGGATGAACAGGCAGACATCTGTGAAT
>BADC01000262.1 GCA_000333435.1 Corynebacterium-like bacterium B27
CGATCCGGCCTCCGGGCCCGCTCGCGACTGGCCAGCCGTGCTCGCCGCGATGGCTGCTCGCACCGACGTGCTGAGCCCGAGCCTCGACGACCTCACCTCGGCGCTCGGCATCGACGAGGAGTTCTCCCCGGCGCTGGTGCTTCGGCTGCAAGAGCTGCTGCTCGACTGGGGGTGCGCCGTGGTCGCGATCTCGGCCGGCGAACACGGACTGTTCGTCAAGACGGCCGCCGCTCCGCGGTTCGCCGCGGCCGGCCGGGCGCTGCAGGACAACGCGGTCGACTGGGCCGACCGCGAGTTCCGGCTGCCGCCGGTCTGGCGAGGCGTTCCGGAGACCACCAACGGCGCGGGGGACGCGTCGAGCGCCGGGCTCGTCTTCGGTATCGCACGCGGTTTCGGTCCCGAGGAGAGTGCACGGCTGGCGTCGCTCTGCTCGGCCGCCGTGATCAGTGGCGGCGAGGTGTCGTTCGACGAGGCTCGCGAGTACGCAGCCGAACTCGGCCGCGCCGCAGCGGGGCAGGCGCGATGAGCGCGGCGGAGGCGGAGCGGCAGGCATCCGCTCGCGAGACATCGGCCGCCGAGGGCTACGCTTCGGGTGTGAACACCGTCGCTCGCACGCAACTCCTCGCGGCCAACCAGCCGCCGGCCCGCTTCTACCGGGGCGGCGCTCGCATCGCCGCACTGCGGGGCGATCCGCCGTGCACCGACCATCAGCCGGAGGACTGGGTGGGCTCGACCACCACGGTTCGCGGCCGCGACCTCGAAGGTCTCTCGCGCCTGCCTGACGGAACGTTGCTGCGCGAGGCGGTCGAGCGCGATCCGCGGGCCTGGCTGGGCGAGTCGCACGTCGCCCGATTCGGGGCGGATGCCCGCCTGCTCGTGAAGCTGCTCGACGCCGGTCAACGCCTGCCGGTGCACGCGCATCCGCACGGCGACTTCGCGCGGGAGCAGGTGCACGCCGCCCATGGAAAGGCGGAGGCCTGGTACATCCTGGAACCGGGGGAGGTGTACCTCGGTCTCACCGAGGACGTCTCGGCCGAGGAGATGCTCGACCTGGTGTCGCGGCAGGACGTCGAGGCGCTCCTCGGCCGGATGCACCGGCTGCCGGTCGACGCCGGCGACGCCGTGTACGTGCCGCCGGGCCTCCTTCACGCCATCGGCGAAGGGGTGCTGCTGCTGGAGGTGCAGGAGCCCGAAGACCTCTCGATCCTGCTCGAGTGGCGGGATTTCGATCTCGACGGCGCCCGCGACGGGCACCTGGGTCTCGGCTTCCCGCTCGCGCTGGAGGCGGTGACGCGCACGACGGCGAGCGCCGAGCAGATCGCCGAGTTGATCACGCGCCGGCGCTCTTCCGGCTCGGTGCTGCCCGCCGCGGCAGACGAGTACTTCGGTCTGGAACGCATCGTCGTCGACGGCGAGGTCGAGCTCGACCCCGGCTTCGCCGTGCTGCTCGTCGCGGAGGGGCCGCTGCGGCTGGAGGCGGATGTCGCGTTCGAGGCTCCGGCCGGTTCGACCGTGCTCGTGCCGCACGCCGCCGGCCCGGTGCGGGTGAGCGGCCAGGGCGTTCTACTGCGAGCGCGGCCACCCCGGCCGTGAACGGCGGGCACCCCGTGCTCGGGGCTTCCCAAAGACAACGTTGTCCGATACGGTGGGACTACGATCACAACCACCTTCGACGAAGAAGAATGAGGAAATGACGATGTCGCAAATCGGTTGCCATGGCTCGGTCTGGACCGGGGTGTTCGACCCGGAGAGCTTCCGCCGCAGCGTTGCCGCCACTGTCGAGGCCGGGTACGACCTGATCGAGATCCCCCTGCTCGACCCCTACTCCTTCGATGCCACGGCGGGGCGTAAAGCGGTCGACGAGTACGGCATCGCCATCAACGCGTCCCTCGGCCTCGACGACTCCACCGACATCTCGAGCGATGACCCCGATGCGGTGAAGGCCGGCGAGGCCCTCCTGAACCGGGCGGTCGACGTGCTCGACGAACTCGGCGGCCAATGGCTCGTCGGCGTGGTCTACGGGGCGCTCAAGAAGCACATGCGGCCCGCCACCGCATCCGGCCGCCGCAACGGGCAGGAGGTGCTGCGCCGAGTGAGTGATCGTGCGCAGGCCGCCGGCGTCAAGGTCGGGCTCGAGGTGGTGAACCGGTACGAGACCAACATCCTCAACACCTCGAAGCAGGCTGTGGCCTACGTGACCGAGCTCGCGCATCCGAACGTCTACGTGCACCTCGACACGTACCACATGAACATCGAGGAGTCGGACATGATGAACCCGGTGCTCGATGCCGGCGACCGGCTCGGCTACGTGCACATCGGCGAGAGCCACCGCGGCTACCTCGGCTCGGGGTCGGTCGACTTCGACACGCTGTTCCGCTCGCTGAAGCGCATCGGCTACGACGGGCCGATCACCTTCGAGTCGTTCTCCTCGGCCGTCGTCGACGAGAAGCTCAGCTACATGCTCGGCGTCTGGCGCAACCTCTGGGACGACTCGAGCGACCTCGCGGCACACGCCAACGACTTCATCCGCAACAAGATCCGCGCCGTCGACACCATCTCCCTGCACTAGCGCCCGTTCGAGAGCACTGCGGATGCTGCCCGGCATCCGTCGATCCACCCTGCCCTGACCCGACGTCCGACGCGCCCACCGGCTTGTCTCCCGTCACAACGAAAGGAAGTGGAATGACAAGATCAATGAAGACGCGCGCACTGACGCTCGCGTCCGTCGCGGCTGCGGCCGGCATCGTCGCCGTCGCCGTCGTCTCCGCCGTGCCGGCCAACGCCGGCTTGGCCAACCCCGGCGAGTTCGACGTCGTGCTCGACTGCGGCGCCAGCCCCGACGGCACCACCGACAACCTCACCGTGCTGCAGAACGCATCGCGACGC
>BADC01000261.1 GCA_000333435.1 Corynebacterium-like bacterium B27
GTGCGCCCACCACCACCCCCAGGGTGCCCTTGGTGCCGGCGAACGCCTGCGCGAGCTGCCGGCCCCGCTCGGGCAGCAGGTGCTCGAGCGAGTAGCCCGAGATCTGCCGCTCGAACCGGCCGAGCTCGGTGCGCACCAGGGCGAGCGAGCCGTCGATCAGGGGCTGCAGCCCTGGCACGGGGTCGAGTCCGGCGGCCAGGTGAAGGCGACGGCCGCGCCCGTCGATCACGTCGAGCGACTCGATGTTGTCGGCGGTGCGGCCGTAGGCGAGGGCGTGCGGGCCGCAGGCGTTGTTGCCGATCATGCCGCCGAGGGTGCAGCGCGCCCAGGTGGAGGGGTCGGGCCCGAAGCGGAGGCCGTACGGCGCGGCCGCGCGCTGGAGGGCGCCGAGCACGAGGCCGGGGCCCATGTCGGCGGTTCTCGCGAGCGCTGAAGCTCATGGCCAAGGAGCTCCAGGTTCCCGTGATCGCGCTGTCGCAGCTCAACCGTGGCCCCGAGCAGCGCGCCGACAAGAAGCCCGCCATCAGCGACCTGCGAGAGTCGGGTTCGCTCGAGCAGGACGCCGACATGGTGATCCTGCTGCACCGTGAGGGCGCCTACGAGAAAGACAACCCGCGCGCTGGCGAGGCCGACTTCATCGTGGCCAAGCACCGCAACGGCCCCACCGCCACCATCACGGTCGGCTTCCACGGCCACTTCTCCCGCTTCGCGGACATGCCCCCGGCCTGACCCGCCACCACCACCGCGACGAGCCCACCGGCCGGTTGAGCGGAGGGTCAGTCGGCGTCGCGAGGGGCGTCGACGGCGGCGCGGTAGACGGCGGCGACGCGGGTGAGGAAGGCGGCGACGACCTCGCGGTCGGCGGGCGAGAGCTCCTCGGCGACGCGGGAGACGCCGAGAATGACCGGCAGCAGCTCGTCGATGGCACGGTTCACCGATTCGCGCGCCGGCACCACCACGATCTTTCGCCGGTCGTGGTCGTGTGGATGCCGCTCGACGTGGCCGAGGGCGACCAGCCGATCGACCACCAGGGTCGACGCCGCGGTCGTGACGCCGAGGCGCGCCGCGAGTTCGCTCGGGGTGAGCGGACCGCTGTCGATCAGATGCTCCATCGCCGCCAGGTCGGTCTGGTTGACCGAGAGCGCAGCACCGAGCCGCCGTTCGAACGCCCGCGACAGCGCGTCGATCTCGCGGAGGGTGCTGTTGATCTCGTTGCTCTGGGGCAGGGCGCCCGGCAATTCCTCGCGTGACCAGGGCTGGTCGCGTGGTGAGTTGCGGGCATCCGTCATGACTGACATGCTAATACCGTAGGTAGCTAAGTTACTTAGCGAAACGGAAGGAACAGCCGGATGCGCGCCATCGCCCGATTCGTCAGCGGCATGACCACCCGGGGCTCCGCCTGGATCGCTCTCGGGATCGCCGTGCTCGCCGTCGGCGCGCTGTTCGCGCTGCTGCCGGAAGGTTCCGCCGACAGCTATCCGCCGAGCGGGCTCCCGGACTCGAGCGAGGCCGCGCAGGTGACCGCGCTGCTCGCCGACTTCCCGAGCGCCGACACCACCGTGGGCATCCTGGTGTGGAGTCGCGACGGAGACGCCCTCACCGAGGCGGACAAGGCCGCCATCACCGCGAACGCCACCGCTCTCGCCGACGCGTCCATCGCACCGCAGGCGGTCGTGCCGCAGTTCAGCGACGACGGAGCAGCCGCGCTGGTCGCCGTCCCGCTCGACGCGAACGAGGCCGAGGGCGACATCGCCGCCACGGCCGAGCAGCTGCGCGCCGCCGCCGGCGCCGATCTGCCGGAGGGTCTGACCGCCCAGCTGACCGGCCCGGTCGGCTTCCAGGCCGACATCTCCAACGCCTTCGCCGGTGCCGACTTCCGGCTGCTGCTCGTGACGGTGATCGTGGTGGCCGTGCTCCTCATCATCACCTACCGCAGCCCGGTGCTCTGGATCGTCCCGCTCGCCGTCGTGGGCCTCGCCGACGGCCTCGCCCGCATCGTGGTGACCGCGCTCGCCGAACCGTTCGGCATCACGATCGATGCCTCGATCGGCGGCATCCTCAGCGTGCTCGTCTTCGGTGCGGGCACGAACTACGCGCTGCTGCTCGTGGCCCGCTACCGCGAGGAGCTCACCCGGCAGGAAGACCGGCATCGCGCCATGCTCACCGCCGTCACGAGCGCCGGTCCCGCCATCGCGGCCAGCGGCGGCACCGTGGCGCTCAGCCTCCTCACGCTGCTGTTCGCCCAGCTCGCCGGCAACCGCGCACTCGGCTTCGCCTGCGCGATCGGTGTGGTGATCGCCATCCTGTTCGCCCTGCTCGTGCTGCCCGCAGCCCTCGTGGTGTGCGGCCGCGGGCTGTTCTGGCCGTTCGTTCCCCGCGTCGTGGCGACGGACGCGGCAGGCACCCACCACGCCGCTCAGAAACCGGGCGTGTGGATGCGCCTGGGCCGCGGCGTGGCTCGGCGCCCAGCCGTCGTCGCGATCGTCGCGACCCTCGGCATCGGCATTCTCGCTCTCGGCCTCTCCGGCTACCGCGTCGGTCTCTCCCAGACCGACCAGCTACTCGGCGACCCCGAATCGGTGGCCGCGCAGGAGGTGATCGACGCCTCCTTCTCGGCCGGACTCACCGCGCAGACCATCGTGCTCACGCCCGATGCCGCCGTCGGTGACGCGACGACGGTCGCCGAGGGGGTCGACGGTGTGCAGTCGGTGCGCCCCGGGGAGAGCGCGAACGGACTCACCCGGCTCGACGTGACGCTCGACGCCGAACCGGAGAGCGACGCCGCATTCGCCACCGTGCAGGACTTGCGCGATGCGTACGCGGCGGCACCCGGTGACGTCGCCGACACCCTGGTGGGCGGCAGCGACGCCACCGCGCTCGACACCACCAACGCCGCAGCCGCCGATCAGGCGCTCATCATCCCGCTCATCCTCGCCATCGTGTTCCTCATCCTCGCGCTGCTGCTGCGGAGCCTCGTGGCACCCGTGCTCCTCATCGCCAGCGTGCTCGCCACCTTCTTCGCGAGCCTCGGCGCGGCGAACGTGCTCTTCCAGAACCTGCTCGGCTTCCCCGCCTTCGACTCGAACGTCATCCTGTTCGCGTTCCTGTTCCTCGTGGCGCTCGGCGTCGACTACAACATCTTCCTCACCACCCGGGCCAGGGAGGAGACGGTGCGACACGGCACACGTGAGGGCATGATCCGCGCCCTCAGCTCCACCGGTGGGGTGATCACGAGTGCGGGCATCCTGCTCGCCGCCGTCTTCGCCGTGCTGGGCGTGCTCCCCGTGGTGGCGCTCACCCAGATCGGCGTCATCGTGTGCATCGGCGTGCTGCTCGACACCCTGGTGGTGCGCACCGTGCTGGTGCCGGCCCTCGTCTTCCTCACCGGCGACCGGTTCTGGTGGCCGTCGCATCCGGCCCGCTCGCACCCAGGCTCGCCGGCACTCGCGAGGCACTCAGCCGCAGCGCAATAAACTAGGGGGAGCGCGCTACCTGAATCGAGGCCCCCGGAGTGACCGACTCACCCCGCACATCCGTGCGGTCGCCCTACTGGGGTGTCCCCGTGGCCCGGGCGGTGCCGTTCGTCGTGACGGCGCTCGTCATCACCTTCACGCCCAACCACTCGGCTCAGGCGGGGTTGCTCGCCTACGGCGTGTTCGCGATCGTCTCGGGACTGATCGTCGGCGCACTCTCCTGGCGCACGGTGACCGAGCGGTCGGTGCGGGTCGTGTTCCTCATCCAGGCCGTGTCGAACCTCGTCTTCGGTGCCCTCGCGCTCGGCTTCAACGCCGGCGGGCTCGGCTTCTTCCTGTTCTGCGCCACCATGAACTCGGCGATCTGCGGGTTCCTCGAGCTCTACGTGGGCCTGCGGCAGACGAAGAACCCCGCCGCCCGCGACTGGGCCATCGTGGGCGCGCTCACCGTGGTGTTCGCCCTGGTGCTCATCTTCTTCCCGACCGACCCGGTGTTCGCCGTGGGGATGTTCGGCGCCTACGCCGCCATCGTGGGGCTGTTCCTCGTGATCGCCGGGCTCACCCTGCGCTGGGGAACCCAGCATCCGGCCACCGAACCGGCACCGACCAGAAGGACATCGTGAACCAACCCTCGAGACGCGATCGGCTGAAGCCGGTCGAACTGCTCGTCCTGTCCGGCATCCTGGCGCTGTTCGTCGGGCTGGTCGTGCTGCTGTCGACGCGCGAGATCATCCTCGCCCTCATCTTCTTCGGGGTCGCGTTCATCGTCTCGCTCGTCGTGATGGCGATGTTCTCGCTGTCGATCAAGCCGAACGACATCGAGCAGCACGAGATCGACGACGACGAGGGGCCGCGGCCCTCCGGGCACTGAAACGACTGGCGCGAAACGACGGAGTCTCGCGTGTCGTTCGGAACGACAGTCCGTCGTTTCCGTGAAACGGCGCCGATCTCCGTCGTTCGGGTCAGTCGGCGGCGGGGCGGATGTGGTCGACGAGCTGCGAGGCCAGGCCGGTGTACGTCGCCGGGGTGAGCGCCACGAGCCGTGCCTTGGCGTCGTCGCCGATGTCGAGGCCCTGCACGAACGCCACCAGCTCGGCCTGGCCGATGCGGTGGCCGCGCGTGAGGTCTTTGAGGAGCGCGTAGGGGTCGGCGATCGACGAGCGACCGGCGGTGACCTCGGCGCGCACCACGGTCTGGATGGCCTCGGCGAGCACCTCCCAGTTCGCGTCGAGATCGGCCGCCAGGGCGTCGGTGTTGAGCGAGATCTGGCCGAGCCCGCCCTTGATGTTGTCGAGGGCGAGCAGCGAGTGCCCCAGCGCCACACCGATGTTGCGCTGCGTGGTGGAGTCGGTGAGGTCACGCTGCAGGCGTGAGGTGACGAGCGTGGCCGCGAGGGAGTCGAGCAGGGCGCTCGAGAGCTCGAGGTTCGCCTCGGCGTTCTCGAACCGGATGGGATTGATCTTGTGCGGCATCGTCGATGAGCCCGTGGCGCCGGCGACCGGGATCTGGGTGAAGTACCCCATGGAGATGTAGGTCCAGACATCGGTGCACAGGTTGTGCAGGATGCGGTTGGCGTGGCTGATGCGGTTGTAGAGCTCCGCCTGCCAGTCGTGCGACTCGATCTGGGTGGTGAGCGGGTTCCAGGTGAGGCCGAGCGAGGTGACGAAGCCGCGCGAGACGGCCTGCCAGTCGGCGGACGGGTCGGCCACCAGGTCGGCGGCGAAGGTGCCGGTGGCTCCGGAGAACTTGCCGAGATACTCGGTGGCCTCGATCTGCGCGCGCACCCGCTGCAGCCGGTGCACGGTGACGGCGAACTCCTTGCCCATGGTGGTGGGCGTGGCGGGCTGGCCGTGGGTGTGCGCGAGCATGGCGTCGTCGCGGTGGGCGAGCGCGAGCATCCGCAGTTCGTCGATGACCGCGTCGAGCGCGGGCAGCCACACGTCGGTGACGGCCTCACGGATGGTGAACGCGTAGGGAAGGTTTTGAAGTCTCCGCTCGGGCGCCGAAAGTGGTGAGCTTCGGCGATCTCGTCCAGGCCGAGTTCGGTGAGGCGCCGCCGCACGTAGTACTCGACCGCCTTCACGTCGTGCCGGTGGGTGGCCTCGAGCTCGGCGATCTCGTCGATGTCGGCCTGCCCGAAGTCTTGCACCACGGCACGCAGGCGGCGCGCGAACTCCGGGTCGAGCGGCGACGAGCCGAACATCGAGCGGTCGGTGAGGTAGAGCAGCCAGTCGATCTCCACGTGCACCCGGGCCCGGTTGAGCCCGGCCTCGGAGAGGAACTCGCCGAGCTCTGCGACGGCGGGGCGGTAGCGGCCGTCGAGCGGGCTGAGGGGCTGGGGAGGCAGAGAGGACATGGTGGCTTTCGTTCGGTGGGGCGGATGTCGCGGGTCGGTCGGTCAGAGCGCCTGGCGGGAGTGCCGGAAGGCGGGCTCGAGCTGGCGGAACAGGGCACGGCAGGAGTGCTCGATCATGCCGAGCACCGAGTCGAACATGGCCGCGTCGGAGTAGTAGGGGTCGGGAACATCCGATCGCCCGGCGTACTCGGGGTCGAAGGAGAGCAGCAGGCGCACCTTCGCCCGGTCGTCGTCGGTGCGCGCCCAGGAGCGCAGCACCCGCTCGTGGCTGCGGTCGAGTGCCACCACGAGGTCGAGCGAGTCGAACCAGTCGGCGTCGAACTGGCGCGCCCGATGGGTGCTGCCGTCGAAGCCGTGGGCCTCGAGGGCCGCGACGGTGCGCGGATCGGCGTGCTCGCCCACGTGCCACTCCCCCGTGCCGGCCGAGCTGACCTGCACGCGGTCACCGAGACCGGCGCGCTCGACCAGGTCGCGCAGCACGATCTCGGCCATCGGCGAGCGGCAGATGTTGCCCGTGCACACCATCGAGATGCGGAACGCCTCGTTCTGCGACTCGTCGGTGGCTTGGGGCATGGTCTCTATTCTCGCATCGGCGGGGCCGGCTGCGCCGGGCCGGGTGTGCCGGGCGGCGGGGGGTCGTCGAGGTCAGTCGCGACGGCCCGCGAGCGGCCGCAGGATGGCGCCGATGATGGCGCTCAGGATGGCGAGCACGAGCGCACCGAGCACCGCCCACCAGAAGCCGTCGACGGTGAGGCCGAAGCCGAACAGCTGCGAGATCCAGCCGGCGAGCAGGAGGAGCAGGGCGTTCACGATGAGCGAGATGAGCCCGAGCGTCAGGATGTAGAGCGGGAAGGCGACGACGCGGATGATCGTGCCGATGATGCCGTTCACCAGACCGAAGATGAGCGCCACGAAGAGGTAGGTGAGCACTGTCGAGAGCACGCCGTCGTCGGTGCCGAACGCGTCGACCTTCACTCCGGCGACGATCAGCGTGGTGAGCCACAGGGCGATGGCGTTCGCAACGAGGGAGACGAGGAATCTGCGCATGCCCCCACTATCCCAGACGCCCGGCTTTCGCGGGAGGGGCGTGTGGGTGCAGAGTCGGAGCATGGTCACCATCCCCTGGGCACCCGACTACCCCGTCGCCACCGAGCGACTCGACCTGCGCCCGCACCGCATGGGCGACCTCGACGACCTGCAGCGGTACCACTCCGACCCCGACGTGGTGCGGTACATCCCCTGGCCCGTGCGCACGCTCGAGCAGACCCGGGCGGCGCTCGAGTCGCGCACCCGGCAGGGCGTGGTGTTCGAGCCCGGCCAGTGGCTCGTGCTCGCGATCGTGGTGCGCGGGAGCGGCCGGGTGATCGGCGAGGTGCTCCTGAAGTACGACAGCGAGACGGATGCGCGGGGCGAGCTCGGCTACGCGATGGCCGCCGACGTGGCCGGGCACGGCTACGCGACCGAGGCCGCGCGGGCGATGCTCGGCCTCGCCTTCGACACGTTCGGCCTGCACCGCGTGATCGCCCGCCTCGATGCGCGCAACGAGGCATCCGGTCGGCTGCTCCGCCGGCTCGGGATGCGTCAGGAGGCCCACTTCGTGCAGGACGAGTTCTTCAAGGGCGAGTGGACCGACACCCTGGTCTTCGCCCTCCTCGCCGAGGAGTGGGCCGGGCCTGACGCGCGCTGAACATATTCCAGGGGCGCTTTGGAAGCGCGAACTAAGATGAACGGATGAGTTCCGCCCCCGGTTCAACGCCGCACTTCCCTGTGAAGATGCGCCCCGAGATCCTCGCGCTGCCTGCCTACAAGCAGGGCCTCGCCGCACCCACCGGGTTCAAGCTGTCGTCCAACGAGAACCCGTTCGACCCGCTGCCCGGCGTGCTCGACGCGGTCGACGCGGCCACCCGCCAGCTGCACCGCTACCCCAACGCGGCCGCCCCCGAGATCACGGCCCGACTCGCCGCCGAATGGGGCGTCGAGCCCGACGAGGTGATCGTGGCGGCCGGGTCGGTCGCGCTGCTCGTGCAGTTCGCGCTCGCCGCCGCGGGGCACGGCGACGAAGTCGTCTACTCCTGGCGCTCGTTCGAGGTGTACCCGTGGATGACGGTGCTGCCAGGCGCCACGGCCGTTCCGGTGCCCAACACGCCCGACCACCGGCACGACCTCGTGGCCATGGCCGCGGCGGTGACCGACCGCACCCGCCTCGCCATCGTGAACTCGCCGAACAACCCCACCTCCACCGTGGTCACGAAGGCCGAGTTCGAGACCTTCATGGCGTCGGTGCCGAGCGACCTGCTCGTCATCCTCGACGAGGCCTACGCCGAGTTCATCACCGACGAGACCGCGGTCAACGGCCGTGAGCTGGTGGGCCGGTACCCGAACCTCGTCATCCTGCGCACCTTCTCGAAGGCCTATGGGCTCGCGGGCCTGCGCATCGGCTACGGCATCGGGCCCGCGGCCATCCTGGGCGCCGCGCGCACCACGATCATGCCGCTCAGCCTCACCGACCACGCCCAGGTCGCCGCCATCGCCTCGCTCGACCGCAGCGCCGAACTGCAGGAGCGGGTCGCCAACATCGCTGCCCGGCGCGAGGTGGTGTGGCGGGCTCTGCTCGAGCAGGGCTGGGACATCCCGCGCCCGCACGGCAACTTCGTCTGGTTCCCGACCGGTGAGCACACGACCGAGGCGGTCGAGGTGTTCCGCCAGAACGGCGTCATCGCGCGGGCGTACCTGCCCGACGGGGTGCGGCTGACGATCGGCGAGGAGGAGTCGGTCGAGGCCGTCCTCACCGCCGCCGAACAGATTGCGAGACTCATCCGATGACCGAGACGACCGAGACGGCCGTACAGTTCCTCACCGCGGAGGGCGAGTTCGCGCCGAGTGCCGGGGCCGAGGAGTACGGCTCCTACCTCGACCGCCTGAGCGAGGCCGACCTGCAGCAGTTCTACCGTCACATGGTGGTGGTGCGCCGCTTCGACCTCGAGGGCACCAACCTGCAGCGTCAGGGGCAGATGGCCCTCTGGGTGCCGAGCCACGGCCAGGAGGGCGCCCAGGTGGGCTCCGCCTTCGCCGCGCGGGCGCAGGACCACATCTTCCCCTCCTACCGCGAGCACGCCGTCGGCATGGTGCGCGGCATCGACATGCTCGCGATCGTCGAGCTGCTGCGCGGCAACACGCACGGCGGATGGGACCCGACCGACCCCACGAACGGCAACTTCCACGGCTACTGCCTCGTGATCGGCTCGCACAGTCTGCACGCCACCGGCTACGCCATGGGCCTCCAGCGCGACGGCCTGGTCGGCACGGGCGACGACGAGTCGGATGCCGCGGTGCTCTGTTACTTCGGCGACGGCGCCACCTCGCAGGGGGATGTGAGCGAGGCGTTCGTGTTCTCCGCCTCCAGCCAGACGCCGAACGTGTTCTTCCTGCAGAACAACCAGTGGGCCATCTCCGTGCCGGTGCGCGTGCAGTCGCGCACCCCGCTCTACCTCCGGTCGCGCGGCTTCGGCATCCCGAGCGTGCAGGTCGATGGCAACGACGCGCTCGCCAGCTTCGCGGTGACGGCGAAGCACCTCGACGACGCGCGCCGTGGCGGCGGCCCGCAGTTCATCGAGGCGCTCACCTACCGCATGGGCGCGCACACCTCCTCCGACGACCCCACGAAGTACCGGCTGTCGAGCGAGGACGAGTACTGGATCGCGCGCGACCCGATCGTGCGGTTCGAGAAGTACCTGCGCTCGCTCGGCCAGTCCGATGCGTTCTTCGCCGAGGTGAAGGCCGAGGCGGAGGACTTCGCCGCCGACATCCGGCACCGTACCCTCGCCCTGACGCCGCCGCCGGCGTCGACCATCTTCGATCACGTCTACAGCGAGCCGCACCCGTGATGGCCGAGCAGAAGCTCTGGCTCGAACGCTACGAGGCCTCGTTCGAGGAGGAGCAGGCATGAGCACCGAGACCGCTGCGAGCATCCAGCCGCCCGCCACCCGGGTGGAGGAGCTGCCGATGGCCAGGGCCCTGAACGCCGGACTGCGTCAGGCGCTCGCCGACGACCCGAAGGTGCTCCTCATGGGCGAGGACATCGGCACCCTCGGCGGCGTCTTCCGCATCACGGAAGGCCTGCAGGCCGAGTTCGGCGCCGACCGGGTGATCGACACGCCGCTCGCGGAGTCGGGCATCGTCGGCACCGCCATCGGGTTGGCGCTCCGCGGCTACCGGCCGGTCTGCGAGATCCAGTTCGACGGTTTCATCTACCCCGGCTTCGACCAGATCACCTCGCAGCTGGCCAAGCTCACGAACCGCGGCGGCGGCGCCTATTCGCTGCCCGTCGTCATCCGGGTGCCCTACGGCGGTCACATCGGCGCGGTCGAGCACCACCAGGAGAGCCCCGAGGCGTACTTCGCCCACACGCCGGGTCTGCGGGTCGTGAGTCCGTCGACCCCGAACGACGCGTACTGGATGATCCAGGAGGCGATCGCCTCGAACGATCCGGTGATGTTCTTCGAGCCGAAGAGCCGCTACTGGCCGAAGGGACCGGTCGACTTCGCCGGCACCGCCGCGCCGCTGCACGCCAGCCGCGTGGTGCGCACCGGAACCGACGTCACCCTCCTCGCGCACGGCGCCATGGTGAGCGTGCTGATGCAAGCCGCCGAGATCGCCGCCGAGGAGG
>BADC01000260.1 GCA_000333435.1 Corynebacterium-like bacterium B27
GTTGAACGTGCCCAAGCAGGCCCGCCACGCGGTGCACCGGTTGAAGAACGGGTCGGGCGCATTCCGCGACCGCAGCCCGGTCGGGTTCGCGGTGGGGGTCGCGGGCGCCGTCGTCGTAATCGGAGCCGCCGCGGTGCTCGGCTTCCGCTACGCCGCCTCGAAGTGACGGGCCGACCATCCACCACAGCGCAGCATCCGCACCGACCATGAAGAAGGACCATGACTGACCCGACAGTCGACCAGACCGCCGAGACATATCCCGCCCGCGACATCGAAGACTCCGAGACGGTTCCGGTCGTCGGCTACACCCTGTGGGCGGTGTTCCGCCGCAACCCGGCAGCGCCGCTCGCCCTCGACGGCGCCGAGGTGCCCGACGCGATCGGTGAGCTCGACGACGCGATCGTCTCGATCGAGGAGGAGGACGTGTTCGTGCGCGGCCTCTACGACGTGTCGGGGCTCCGCGCCGACGCCGACGTGATGGTGTGGGTGCACGGCAGCGCCCCCGAGACGTTGCAGTGGGCGCTGCGCCAGCTGCGCCGCACCCGGCTGTTCGCCGGGCTGCTGCCCACCTGGAATGCCATGGGCGTGCACCGCGACGCCGAGTTCTCGGCGAACCACCTGCCCGCGTTCATGCGCGGCAAGGAGCCGGCCGCCTGGCTCACGGTGTACCCGTTCGTGCGATCGTACGAGTGGTACCTGCTGCCCGAGGACGAGCGGCGCCAGATGCTGGCCGACCACGGCCGCAAGGGCTCAGAGTACCGCTCGGTGCTCGCCAACACGGTGGCCTCGTTCGCCCTCGGCGACTACGAGTGGATCCTCGCCCTCGAAGACGACGAGCTCACCAACCTGGTCGACCTGATGCGCCACCTGCGTGCGACGGATGCCCGCCTGCACGTCCGTGAGGAGGTTCCCTTCTACACCGGCCGCCGCATCGACACGGCCGAGCTGGTGGAGGTGCTGCAATGACCGATTCGCTCGTTCCGGCGGCCAGTCCGGCCGCGGCGGCCGGCCCGGAGCACGTCACCGAACCCGTCGCCTACGACGGCATCCTGCTCGCCTCCTTCGGTGGGCCGGAGGGGCAGGACGACGTCATCCCCTTCCTCCGCAACGTCACCCGCGGGCGCGGTATCCCCGACGAGCGGCTCGAAGAGGTGGCGCACCACTACCGTGCCTTCGGCGGCGTCAGCCCCATCAACGCCCAGAACCGGATGCTCAAGGCCGCGCTCGAGGCCGAGCTCGCCGATCGCGGCATCGACCTGCCCGTGCTCTGGGGCAACCGCAACTGGGACCCGTATCTGCGTGACACCATCCGCGATGCCTACGAGCAGGGGCACCGCACGCTGATCGCGGTCGCGACCAGCGCCTACAGCTCCTACTCGAGCTGCCGTCAGTACCGCGAGGACTTCGCCCTGGCGCTCGAGGAGACCGGGCTCGCGGGCTCGCTCACCATCGACAAGGTGCGCCAGTTCTTCGACCACCCCGGTTTCGTGCAGCCGTTCATCGACGGCGTGTTCACCGCCCTCGACGAGCTGCGCTCGCGGGTGCCGGGCATCGACGTCACCCGCGAGGTGGAGGTGCTCTTCACCACGCACTCCATCCCGAGCGCCGACGCGGAGCGCTCCGGCCCGGCCGCGCGGGGCTTCGGGCCCGAGGGCGCGTATGCCGCCCAGCACCAGGCGGTGGCCGAGGTGGTCATGGCCGCCGCGGCCGGCGGCCTCGACATCCCCTGGCAGCTCGTCTACCAGTCGCGCTCGGGCCCCCCGTCGCAGCCGTGGCTGGAGCCCGACATCAACGACGCCATCGCCGAGCTGCCCGCGCGCGGGGTCAAGGCGGTCGTGATCGTGCCGCTCGGCTTCGTGAGCGACCACATGGAAGTGATGTGGGACCTCGACAACGAGGCACTCGAATCCTGTGCCGAACACGGGTTGATCGGCATCCGCACACCCACGCCGGGGGTCGACCCCGCCTACGTGTCAGGACTGGTCGACCTCGTGCTGGAGCGGGTGAACGGCACGGCGGTGGCCGACCGGCCCGCCCTCACCGAACTCGGCCCCTGGTACGACGTCTGCCGCCCGGGCTGCTGCGAGAACGTGCGACTCGGCTTCAAACCCGCGGTGGCGGGGATCGCGCCGTGAGCACCCCGCTCCGCATCGCGACGCGCGGCAGCGCCCTCGCCCGGGCGCAAACCGGCATCGTGGCGGCGACCCTCACCGAGGCCACCGGGGTCGAGGTGGAGATCGTGATCATCACCTCCGAGGGCGACCGCTCGCGCGAATCGCTCGCGAGCCTCGGCGGCACGGGCGTGTTCGCCAGCGCGCTGCGCGAGGCGCTGCTGGCGGGTGACTGCGACCTGATCGTGCACTCCCTGAAAGACCTGCCCACCGCCCCGTTCGACGGGCTCGTCATCGGTGCGGTGCCCGAACGCGAAGACCCTCGCGATGCGCTGTGCACCCGAGGCGATCTCACCCTCGACGAGCTGCCCGAGGGCGCCCGGGTGGGCACCGGCTCCCCCCGGCGCGTGGCGCAGCTGCGGAGCCTCCGGCCCGACCTGCGCATCGTCGACATCCGCGGCAACGTCGACACGCGGCTGGGCCGCCTGGTGGAGGGCGACCTGGATGCGGTGGTGCTCGCGTCAGCAGGGCTCGGAAGGCTGGGTAGGCTAGACGCAGCATCCGAACTCTTCGCACTCGACATCTGGCCCACGGCGCCAGGGCAGGGTGCGCTCGCGATCGAGACCCGAGAGGGAGACAGCATTCCCGAGTTGCTGAGCATCGAACACACGCCGACGCGCACGGCGGTGCTCGCCGAGCGCGCGGTGCTGGCCGCCCTGGAGGCGGGCTGCGCCGCTCCCGTCGGTGCCACCGCGACGGTGGTGGGCGACGAGCTGCACCTCTCGGCCACCGTGTACCAGCCCGACGGTGCAGCAGAGCTGGGGTGTGAACGCTCCGCCGAACTCCTCGGCGACGACCACCTGGTGGCCGAGCTGCTGGGCCAGGCAGTGGCGACGCAGCTGCTCGAAGACGGCGCCGCCGAGCTCGCGCCCGTGGGCGGTGCCGGCGCGGCCGGAGCCGGCGACGGCGAGCCGTACTGGCCGGGCGGCACCGAATGACCGCGTGGTCCCAGCGCCCGCTCGGCGGCTGGCGCATCCTCGTTCCGCGCGGCGGCCCCTGGGGTCATGGCGTGGCAGCCGACCTGCGCGCCGTGGGCGCCAAGCCGATCGTGGCGCCGATGATCAACTTCGCGCCCACCGAAGACGCCGAGACGCTCGACCGTGCGCTCAAGGCGCTCGCCGCCGGGTCGTTCGACTGGCTCACCATGACCAGCGCGACGACGGTCGACGTGCTCACCGCGCATCAGGCGACCGTGCCGAGTTCGACGCACATCGCGGCGGTCGGCGAGACCACGGCGGCTGCGCTGATGGCCGCCGGCTACAAGGTCGACCTCGTGCCGCCGGAGGACAACTCGGCGAAGGGCCTGCTGCGCGAGCTCAAGCGCTTCGAGCAGTTCGGCCCGGAGTTGCGCGTGCTCACGCTGCGCAGCGACATCGCGAAACCGGTGCTCACCGAAGGCCTGATCAAGCGCGGCCACACGGTCGAGTCGGTGGTGGCGTACCGCACGATCGGGGTCGAGGTCGATCCGCAGATCCGCGCCGACGTCGCCGCCGGTGCGATCGATGCCGTGTTCGTCACCTCGGGCTCCGTGGCCGAGCAGGTGCAGTTGCAGCTCGGCCCGATCCCGGAGTCGACGCTGGTCGCCGCGATCGGCCCGCGTACCGCGGAGGATGCGCGCGCCTATGGATTGCGTGTCGACGTGATCGCGAAGGGCCGCTCGGCCGAGTCGCTGATCAACTCCGTCATCGAGGTCGCGAACGCCCGCCGCGCGGCGGGTGAGGGCGCATAGGCGATCGTCCGCCGCCTATCCGTCCGCTCCGCCCCGTCGGGTTTCCCGCCCGCGACCGAAACGAACCGCATTGACTTGCGCGGGAAGATGTCTTGCCGATAGGTTTGCAGCGTTGCAATTTGTGCCGGAGGAGAGACGACGATGTTCACACTGGCGTCGAGCGGGATGCTCGACAGTCTCGTCAGCGCTGATCGGGAGATCGCGGTGGCGACGGATCGCTGGAGCATGAGGATCGACGGTGTCGACTATCGTTCCGGTGACCTGACGTTCGTCGCCGCACCGAAGCAGGCGGATGAGATCGATCTCCGCTTCACGGCGCGCGACGGCGATCTCCGATTCGAGATGATCTACCGCGCGCATGACATCGCCGGGGAACGATTCGTCACCCGGCGGCTCGGGGTCTCCTCGGTCGGCCGTTTCACGGT
>BADC01000259.1 GCA_000333435.1 Corynebacterium-like bacterium B27
CCGCCGCATGGGCAGCCGGGGGCTTGAACGCCTCGTCACCCCGGTGGTGGCCGGCGTGCACTCCGCCGACCCCTCCGTGGTCGACGTGCACACCGTCGCGCCGGGGCTCATGCAGGCGATGACGACGCAGGGTTCGCTCTCCGGCGCGGTGATGGCGCTGCGCGAGCAGGCGCCGGCCGGCTCGCAGGTGCAGGGCATCCGCGGCGGCATGTACCGACTGGTCGAGGCGCTCGAGGCCGACTGCCGCTACTACGGGGTGCGCTTCCGCACCGCCACGCGCGTCGCGTCGCTCACCCGCGCCGGCGACGACGGGGACTGGCTGGTCGAGCTCGCGCCAGTGGCCACCGGCGAGGATGCGGGGGGCGATCGGGAGCACGCCGACCGGCTCCAGGCCCGAGCGGTCGTGGTGGCGACCGGGTTCCGGAGCGGGCTCGCGCTGCTCGAGGCGGCCGGCGCCGGGCGGCCGGGACCGGAGGACTCAGCGCACCCCGGACTGCCCGCGACGACCGGGGTCGCCGCCCCGCTCCCGGCGCTCGCCGAGTGGCCGGAACCCGCATCCGTCACCATCGCGACACTCGTGGTCGACGAGGCGCGGCTCGACGCGCATCCGCGGGGCACGGGCGTGCTCGTCGCCCCGGGAACACCGGGCGTGGCCGCGAAGGCGCTCACCCACTCGAGCGCCAAGTGGCGGTGGCTCGCCGAGCTGTTGCCGGCGCACCGCCACGTCGTGCGGTTGTCGTACGGCCGCCGCGGCGCTGCCGGCGGGGCGGTCGACGCGACGACGGTCGACCGGGCGACGGCGCTGCAGGATGCCTCGGCGTTGCTCGGCGTTCCCGTGTCGGAGAGTGACGTGGTCGGTTTCGACGCGACCACGTGGAACGACTCGCTCGCCTTCGCGACCGTCGGGCACAAGGCCCGCGTGCGCCAGACGCTGGCGGCCGTCGCCGAGGTGCCGGGGCTCGACGTGGTGGGCGCATGGGTGTCGGGCACGGGGCTCGCGGCCACGGTCGAACAGGCGCGGCGCACCGCATCCGGTCTCGCGGCGGAGCTGCGGGGCGACCGCCGGCTCGACCTCGACTGAGTGCTCGGATGCCCCCGCCATGCGTGCTCGGGGCGAGGGGACTACGCTGGAATGGACCCTGCACTCACGATCGATCGGAGTTCACATGCGCGGAAAGATCATCTTCGTCGTCGGGCTGGCAACGGGGTATGTTCTCGGCACCCGCGCCGGGCGTGAGCGATACGAGCAGATCAAGGCCGGCGCGCAGAAAGTGTGGAACACGCCGACCGTGCAGTCCGGC
>BADC01000258.1 GCA_000333435.1 Corynebacterium-like bacterium B27
CGCCCTGATCGGCAACGCCGACGTGCCCGTGTACCACGCCACCAAGGCTGCGGTGCGCACGATGACGAAGGTCGATGCCATCACCTACGCCGCGGAGGGCATCCGCGTGAACGCCATCCTGCCGGGCACCATCATGACGCCGATGAACCTGGAGAAGGCTCGCCAGACGCCCGGGTACATCGAGCAGATGGACCGTTCTGGGTGTTCGTGAGCTCGGTGAGGGCCTGCTCGATCGACTGGTACGCGTAGTTGAAGTAGGTGCGGGCGTCGCCGCCGACCTCGTCGAACATCGTGAACCGCAGCCGCAGCGGCCACACGGCCGAGGGGGTGCCCTGGGTGCCTTCGAAGATGAGCTGGTATGCGATGCCGCGGAGGGTGCGGTCGGTGAGCGCCACGGTGCCGGTGACGTACTGGCCGATGCCGAACGGGAACCGGCGGGCGAGCACCGCCCGGAAGGAGGCGTGGGAGACGGTGAGCCGATCCTTCGGATAGTCGTAGTCGGTCTTCACGATGAACCCGGCGTAGACCGGGACGTCGTTCCAGCAGACGACGATCATGCGCCGCCAGCCGTCGAAGAGGTCGTTCCACTGCTGCCACGTCAGCGACGAGTCCAGCCGGAACACGTGCGTGCCTTGCGATACCCCGTTCAGGGACCGCTCCCACGTGCCCGAGATCGGACGGGTGAGGCGCTGCTTCACGCCCGTCTGCGTGTCCACCACCCACGTCGAGTACTCGGTCATGCGATGGCG
>BADC01000257.1 GCA_000333435.1 Corynebacterium-like bacterium B27
CCTCATCCCGCCGCCCGCCTCGCGGGGCTGCGTACCGCGGTGCTCGCCGCGTTCGCGGCGGCCGGCTACGCCGCCCCCGACGTCTTCACCGTCACCCCCGCCCCCGGCGCCACCCGCCTCCCCCTCCCGCAGTAACCCGGCCCCGCTCCGCCGGGGCAACGCAGCGCGCGCGGGGTCAGCCGCGCACGATCAGGGCCGCGAGGGTTGCGGGGTCGGCGCCGCCCGGGACCTCGCCGATGACGCGGCCGGCCGCCATGCCCACGACGCGGTCGCAGAGGCCGAGCAGTTCGTCCAGGTCGTCGGAGGCGATCAGCACGCCCTTGCCGGCCCGCGCGATCGCGCGCACCCCGGCGTGCACCTCGGCACGATCGGCCGCCGACGCGCCGGCCGTGGGGTCGCCGAGCAGCAGCACCTGGCGCTCCGAGTCGGGGAACGCCCGCACCAGCCCGCGGACCTGCTCGAGCGCCGATCCCTCCCGACCGAGCGATCGCACGGCACCGAGCAGCCGCCCGCCCCACCCGTCGCCCGGGCCGAGGTCGCTGTCGCGGTCGACCAGGCCCGCTCTCGCGAGCCGCGGGAGCGCCGAGGCGGCGACCGGCATCGCGATTCCGCCGACGAACCGCACCCGGTAGCGCGGGGCATCCGTCGACGCGAAGTAGAGCCCCGCGGCGATCGCGTGCTCGACCGTGTCGGTGGTCACGGGCGTGCCGCGCACGCTCACGGTGCCGGTCGGCCGCGTGCCCTCGGAGTTGCCGTACACACTCAGCAGCAGCGCCTGCGCCCCCGACCCCCGCAGCCCCGCGATGCCGACGATCTCGCCGGCACCGACGACCAGGTCGACCCCGTCGACGAGCAGCCGGGCGGGCTCCAGCGGGTCGTGCGTGCTCCAATCGGCGATCCGCAACAGCTCCGCACGAGGCTCCCCGCCGGGCGCCCCGCCGGGCGCCTCGGCGCCGCCAGGCCGTTCGGCGGCGGGGCCGCGCCCGACCCCGACGAGTTCGCGCAGCACCTGCTCGCGCACCCGCTCGGCGGCAGCGACTCCGACGGCCGTTCCGGCCATCCCAGCTCCCTCCGCCCACTCGGCCCGGTGATGTTCCGCCACGACCGCCCCGTCCCGCACCACCACGACCCGGTCGGCGTACCCGAGTGCCTGCCGCGGTTTCTGCGTGAGCACGATCACCGCGACGCCCCGCTCGGC
>BADC01000256.1 GCA_000333435.1 Corynebacterium-like bacterium B27
AACTTCCTTGCCGACGCCGGCCGGGCCAGTGATCAGCACACGGCTGCCGGTCGCCGCCACGCGCTTCAGCGTCGCGCGGACCTGGTTGATCGCCGCGGACTGGCCGTTCAGTTCCTCATCCTGGCCGACCTGCGCGCGCAAAGTCGCATTTTCGCGCCGCAACCGTTCGGTCTCGGTCGCGCGCGCGACGAGCAGGAGCAGGCGCTCCGCTTCGAACGGCTTCTCGATGAAATCGGTCGCGCCCCGGCGGATCGCGGCGACGGCGGTGTCGAGATTGCCGTGGCCGGAGATCACCAGCACCGGAATCGAGGCGTCGCGGCGCTTGATCTCGTCGAGCAGGTCAAGCCCATCGAGCTTCGATCCCTGCAACCAAACGTCGAGCAGCACGAGGCTCGGCCGGCGCTCGCGGATCGCCGCCAGCGCATCGTCGCTGTTGGCGGCGGTGCGGGCGCCATAGCCCTCGTCCTCCAGCACACCCGCGACCAGTTCGCGGATATCCTGCTCATCAT
>BADC01000255.1 GCA_000333435.1 Corynebacterium-like bacterium B27
ACAACTTTCGTCGAAGTTTCGCGCCATCGCCTGAGCCATCGTGGCACCGCCCAGCGCCAAGGCGGAAGCGGCGATCGCCCGAAAAGCCCACATTCTTCGAACGATAGCCATGATTGCGTCACCTTCGTGAAATCGGTCGATCACTCTCAGGAAACTATGTTGACATGTTGTCAGACTGAATACAATCTTACGATCAATGGATCGGGAGGTCCAGTTGGCAAAGCCTGAAGGCGGTTTCGTCTATTGGGTCCAACATGCGGGGAATGACATGATCACACGAACGATGCCATTCCGGACCGGATTGCGCGGCGGTGCTTCGGCGGCTGCGCTCATGTTGCTGGCCGGCGCGGCTCCGGCCTTCGCCCAGTCAGGGCCGGCTCCCGAAGCCGCTGCGACCGCGCTGCAACCCGGCGAGATCGTCGTCACCGC
>BADC01000254.1 GCA_000333435.1 Corynebacterium-like bacterium B27
CGCCACCTCACTTGCCTTTTTTGCCATGTGGGCTTCGAAGACTCCGTGAACATGGCCGAGGAGACGAAGAATCCGTCGAAGATCTTCCCCCCGAGTGATGCTCACCGGCCTCGGCATCACCGCGGTCATCTACGTGCTGGTGTCGATCGTCGCCGTGGCCATCGTGCCGGTGGGGGAGCTCGCCGGCAACGACACCCCTCTGGTCACGGTCGTGCAGACGGCGGCGCCCGACTTCCCGATCTCGGCGCTCATCCCGTTCATCTCACTGTTCGCCGTGGCGAACAGTGCACTGATCAACATGATGATGGCCAGTCGCCTGCTCTACGGCATGAGCAAGCAGGGCGTGCTCCCGCCCTTCCTGTCGAAGGTGCTGCCGGGGCGGCGCACACCGTGGGCGGCGATCCTGTTCACCACGGCGATCGCGCTCGCGCTCACCGGCTACGTCTCGATCGACCCGGACAACCCCATCGCGGTGCTGCTCGGCGGCACCACGTCGCTGCTGCTGCTCGCCGTGTTCGCGGTGGTGAACGTGTGCGTGCTGGTACTGCGCCGGCAGCGCGTGGAACACACCCATTTCCGCACACCGACCGCTCTGCCCCTCATCGGGGTCGTGGTCTGCGTGGCGCTGGTGCTGCCCTGGACGTCGGGCCGGCCCGGGGAACAGTACCTGATCGCGGGCGTGCTGCTCGCCCTCGGCATCGTGCTCTGGGCGGTCACCGCGTTCCATCGTCGTGCCAAGGGGTACGGGGAGGCCGCACTCGACACGCAGGCGCTGTCAGCGGTCGGCGACGACCCGGCCGAGGTGGAGTCGCGGTCGTCTCGCGAGTGAACCGGGTGGGGTCAGGATGCGGCCGGCTGGCCGTCGTCGTGCGCCGCCTTCTCGGCATCCTTCGCCGCCTTCTTCGCGGCCTGGCGGGCCTGCAGGGCCGCCTTCTCCGCAGCGAGCGACTTCACCGTCGACTCGTCGAGCTGCGGGTCGGGGATGTCGGTGAACGGTGACGCGCTGCCGGTGCGCGTGTACAGCACCGACGCGTAGTTGATGGCCGCCGTGCGCAGCCGCGCGGTGGCCCGTTCGCGTTTCGCGCGGTTGCTCTTCGGGTTCTCGAGCACCTCCACGTGCTTCTCGAGAGCCTTCACGAACTCTTTGAGCGCCGTCTTCGTCTTCTTCGCCATGCCCGTATTATGCACGGCGAAGGTTAACCGGCCGGCTCGTCGAGCGCGGCGCGGAAGTGGTCGAGCATCGCGTCGCTGAACAGCGCGAAGGTGACCTCGCCGGGGTAGGGACTCGCGCGCACGGCGGCCACCGCGATGCGAGCCGCGTCATCCGGCGGCCAACCGTAGATCCCTGCGCTCACCGCCGGAAACACCACGGATGCCGCGCCCAGTTCCGCAGCCACCTCCAGCGACCTCCGATAGGCCGACTCGAGAACCGCCGACCGGTCGTCGCGGGCGCTCCACACCGGGCCGACGGTGTGGATCACCCATCGGGCCGGCAGCCTCCCGGCGGTGGTGGCGACGGCCTCGCCCGCCGGCATCCCGTCCGGAAAGCGCGCGCGGCGGATCTCCCGGCACGCCTCGAGGATGCCCGGCCCGCCTGCCCGGTGGATCGCACCGTCCACGCCGCCACCGCCGAGCAGCGAACTATTGGCCGCGTTCACGATCGCATCCCCGGCCACCGTCGTGATGTCGGCCCGCAGCGGTGTGATCAGGTGCGTCATACGGCGCACGCTACTCTCCTCACCCCATCGTGACGACAGCGCGGCCCCGGATGCGTCCGGCGCCGAGATCGTCGAACGCCGTCGCCACCTCCTCGAGCGGGTAACGCCGGGTGACCGCGTGCTCGAGGTCGAAGCCGCCACGGGCCGCGAGCGCGACCACCGCGGGCAGATCGACCCGGGTGCGCGCGCCGTAGGAACCGATGATCCGCTGGCTCCGGCGCACCAACGGGGTGATCTCCACGGCGGCCGTGGTCGTGCCGGCGGCGATTCCGATCGCCACCAGGCGGCCGCCGTCGGCGAGCATCCGGGATGCCTGCTCGAATGTCTCTGCGCGGCCGAGCGCCTCGAACGCGATGTCGACACCGGCGCCGCCGGTGAGCGCGCGAACGGCGGCGACCGGGTCGCCCGCCCGGGAGTCGACGACGTCGGTGGCCCCGAGCATCGACGCGAGGGCCAGCTTGTCAGCGTCGACGTCGACGGCGATCACCCGAGCGGCTCCCAGCCCCCGGGCGACCTGGACGACGCTCGACCCCACCCCGCCGGTGGCGACGACCGCTACGGTGCTGCCCGGGGAGAGCTCGGCGGCGCGCACGACGGCGCCGTAGGCGGTCATCGCGGCACAGCCGAGGATCGCGGAGGCGTCGACGGGCAGCCCGTCCGGCAGCCGGGCGAGCCCGGACACCGGAACCACGCAGTACTCGGCCAGGCCGGCCATGGAGTACATCGCCAGCGTCTCGCCGTCGGCCCGCGCGAGCCGGCTCTCGCCGTCGTAGAGGGTGCCGTTGCCGCGGTTCATCGAGAAGAAGCGCTCGCACAGGTCGTCGCGACCGTCGTGGCAGGCGCTGCAATCCGTGCAGGGCATGATGAAGCCGCCGACGACCCGGTCTCCGACGCCCACGTCGACGGCGCCCGTATCAACCCCTGCGTCGCGCGCGTCGCCCAGCGCGACCACGACACCGCTCACCTCGTGCCCGAGCACGCACGGTTTCGGAAAGCCGACCTCGTTCTTCAGCACGTGCAGGTCGGTGTGGCACAGTCCGCAGGCGTGCACGCGGACGAGGGCTTCGGTGCTGCGCGGACGGGGGACCGGTATCCGCTCCACCCGCACCACGCCGTCGGCCGAGAGCACGGCCGCACGCATCGTCGCCGGCAGCGTGCCGGGCGACCGCATCAGATCACCGCCGAGTATCCGCCGTCGACGACGAGGGATTCGCCGCTGACGTAGCTCGAGAGGTCGCTGGCGAGGAAGACGACGGCGTTCGCGATCTCCTGCGCCTGCCCCTTTCGCCCGAGGGGGATGCGGATGGGGGAACCGCCGCGCATCTCCACCCGCAGCATCTCGGTGTCGACCTGACCGGGATGCACGACGTTCGCGCGGATGCCGTGCGGGGCGACGGCATCCGCGAGGGCGTAGGTGAACGAGCGCACCGCGCCTTTCGAGGCCGAGTAGGTCGAGGCGTGGGCGAAGCCCCGCATCCCGCCGACCGAGGAGATGTTGATGATCGTGCCCCGTTTGCCGGTGCCGATCATGGAGCGGGCGGCCGCCTGCGACCCGAAGAACGTTCCCTCGAAGTTCACCGCCATCACCCGGCGCAGTCGCTCGGGATCGACGTCGAGGAAGTCCACGCGGTCGCTGATGCCCGCGACGTTCACCCAGCAGTCGACGCCGCCGAACTCGTCCGCAGCCTCGACCACCGCGGCGAACGAACCCGCATCCGCCACGTCGGTGGCGACGAACCGACCGGTCGTTCCGAGTTCGGCGAGCAGATCGATCGTGGCGGCACCGCTCTCGCGGCCTTCGGGCGCCAGGTCGGCCACGATGACGGCGGCCGCACCCTCCTCGGCGACACGAACGCAGGTCGCGCGCCCGATGCCGCTGGAGCCCCCGGTGACCACGACCACCTGGCCGTCCAGCAGCCCGCGCCGCGCGCCCGGCTGATCGGTCACGTTCACCGGACCAGCGTCTCCATGGTGCCGATCCCCGAGATCGAGGTGATCAACGTCTCCCCGGCGGCGATCGGGCCCACACCGGGAGGGGCGCCGGTGAAGATCACGTCGCCGGGATTCAGGGTCATGATGAGCGAGGCGTACGACACGATCTCGGGAACGCTCATGAGAGGTCGGCCGGCGAA
>BADC01000253.1 GCA_000333435.1 Corynebacterium-like bacterium B27
ATGGCTCGCCGCCGAGCTCGCCACCCCGGCGCCGGACGGCACGCTGCTCGCCCTGCACCACCCGCCGGTGCCCAGCCCGCTCGGCCTGCTCGCCTTGGTCGAGCTGCGCGATCAGCACAAGCTCGCCGCGGTGATCGAGGGCACGGATGTGCGTGGCGTGCTGGGTGGGCACCTGCACTACTCCACCACGTCGACCTTCGCGGGCGTGCCCGTGTCGGTGGCTTCGGCCACCTGCTACACCCAGGACCTCAACGTGGTGTTCCCGGCGGCGCGCGGCCAGAACGGCGCCCAGTCGTTCAACCTCGTGCATGTCTACGGCGACCGCGTGCTGCACTCGGTGGTGCCGATCGGGCAGTTCCCCACCGTCTACGAGATGACGGCCGAGATGCTCGAGTCGTTCATGGCAAAGAGCGCCGAGGAGCAGCTCGCCCTCGTGAACGCGTCGGTCGAGGGCTGACCGGATGTTCGTTCCGGTCGCCATGGGCGCCGGCACCCGCGAAGCGACGGCGCCGGGGGCCCCACATGTCCTCGCGCGCCGCCGCCGCGTGCGGTGGTCGTCGTTCACTCCCTTCCTCTATCTGCTGCCGGCGGTGGCACTGCTGGTGGTGTGGGTCTACGCACCGCTGGTGCAGACTTTCGGGCTCTCCTTCGTCGACTGGAACCTCATCCCCACCAGCCCCAAGACCTTCGTGGGCTTCGACAACTACGCCACCGTGCTCACGCTCCCCGAGCTTCAGCAGGCCGTCGGCAACACGGTGCTCTACATCCTGGCGTTCATGCTGTTCTCGCTGGTGCTGCCGGTGGTGATCGCCCTGCTCTCGCGAGGCATCCAGGGTAAGGCGAAGACCTTCTACCAAGCGCTCATCTTCGTGCCGTTCCTCATCACCCCGGTGGCCACGAGCGCCGTCTGGCGCTGGTTGTTCGACGAGAACGGGGGCGCCATACCCCGCATCGCGGCGACGCTCGGGTGGGACCTCGGGAACGTGTTCCGGGATCCGGCTCTCGTGATGGGTGCGGTGATCGTGATCGTGGGCTGGCAATTGCTCGGCTTCGGCGTGCTCGTGGTGTCGGCCGGGCTCGCGGGCATCAGCCCCGACTACGGGGCCGCCGCGTCGCTCGACGGTGCGAGCGCCCGCCAGATCGTCTGGCGCATCACGCTGCCGCTGCTGAGCCCGAGCTTGGTCTTCTTGGCGCTCATGACGATCTTGCTCTCGGCGCAGTGGACCTACCCCATCATCGACATCCTCACCCAGGGCGGCCCGGGCGGGGCATCCACCAATATCTACTACCTGCTCTACCAGTTCGGCTTCCGTAACTTCGACGCCGGGCTCTCCGCCGCGGCGGGGGTGCTGTTCTTCCTCGCGTTCGGTCTCGTGGCGATGCTCTTCGTCGAGATCTCCGAACGGCTCAGCTTTCACGACAACTGACCGGAAAGGCATCCGTCATGGCCTTCGTCGCCCTCCCCGCACCGCTCGGTGCCGCGCCCGCCGGCCCGGGCGCGCGTCCCGCGTCCCGCTCGCGCGCGAGCGACGCCCCGGTCGCCTCGCGCACCCTGCCGCGGTTGGCGATCGGCCACGCGCTGCTCATCGTGCTCGCCGTGTTCAGCATCTTCCCGGTGTACTGGATGTTCGTCACCGCCTTCCGGGCGCCCGAGGACGCGCTGTCCCAGAACCCTTTCGTGTGGCCGCTCGACTTCGAGAACATCGCCTACGTCTGGAACACCATCCCGATCGGCACGATGATCGCGAACACCTTCGGCATGTCGCTGGTGCTGGCAGTGGCGCAGCTGTTCGTTGCCGTGCTCGCCGCCTACGCCTTCGCCATGTGGGAGTTCCGGGGCAAGAAGATCCTGTTCCTCCTGTTCATCGGTTCGTGGCTGGTGCCGTTCCAGGTGACCATGATCCCGAACTACGTCCTCGTCTCGCAGTTGGGCCTGCTCAACACCATCGCCGGTGTCGTGGTGCCGAATCTCTGCTCGGCCTTCGCCGTGCTGCTGATGCGGCAGCACATGCAGTCCTTCCCGCGCGACCTCATCGACGCCAGCCACATGGACGGCAGGTCCAGCTGGGGAACGCTGTGGACCGTGGTGCTGCCGAACCTGAAGCCCGCCCTCGCTGCACTCGGCATCATGCTCTTCATCTCGGCCTGGAACGAGTACCTCTGGCCGACGCTCATCCTGCAGCAGTCGGATGCGCTGATCCAGGTGGGCATCCGCAGCTTCCTCGGTCAGGAGGGCAACAACTGGGGCGCCGTGATGGCGGCGAGCGGACTGGCTTGCATCCCGATCTTCCTGATCTACATCGTGCTGCAGCGCTACGTGGTGGACGCCTTCATCCGTTCGGGACTGAAGTAGCCGGCACCCTGCACTGGCCGACGCGTGTCTCCCAGGTGCGCTGAATAGCATGGCCCGCAATGGACATCATCGTCGACCTCGTGCTGCTCGGCATCGCCCTCCTGGCGGTGCTGACCGGCTGGCGCCGGGGCGCACTCGTGACGGCGGCATCGCTCGCGGGCATCGTCGGCGGTGCGCTCCTCGCCCGTGTCGTCGCGCCGCCCGTCGTCGACTGGCTCGCCGGTTTCGGCTGGAGCTCGGCGCTGCAGCGCACCATCGCCGCAGCCGTCGTGCTGGTGCTCTGCCTGGTGCTCGCCGTCGCCCTGCTCACTCTGGTCGCGCGTCTGCTGCGCGGCGTCATCGGCGCCGTCAAGATCGGTCGCGGTCTCGACTCGCTCGGTGGTGCGGCGCTCGGCCTCCTCACCTGGGGTGTGGTCGTATGGCTGGTGGCCGGATTCCTGCAGACCACCGGCATCCTGCCGGTGACGCAGCTCGTCGCATCCTCTCGTGTCGTCGCGACGCTCAACACCCTCTCGCCGGTGCCGTCCAGCACGGCCCTCGGCACTCTCGGCGACGCGCTCGACGGCACCGGATTCCCGCAGGTCTTCGCCTTCGGCCCCGAGACCATCCAGGCCGCTCAACCGCCCGACCCGAGCATCCCCGATGCGGTCAACGCCGCATCCGGCAGCGTCATGCGGGTGCTCTCCTCCGCTCCGTCGTGCGGCTCGGATGCCGAGGGCAGCGGCTGGGCGGTGGCGGAGGACCGCATCGTCACGAACGCCCACGTGGTGGCCGGCTCGGCCGACCTCTACGTGCAGGTCGGCGGTGTGGGCGAGCTGCTGCCCGCCGAACTCGTCGTGTTCGACCCGGTGCGCGACCTCGCGGTGCTCGAGGTGCCCGGGCTCCCCGTCGCACCGTTGCCGCTCGGCAGCGAGCTCGCCGCGGCCGACTCGGCCGTCGTGGCCGGCTATCCCGAGAACGGCGGCTACTCCGTCGTGCCCGCGCGGGTGCGCGAGGTGGTGGATGCGGTGGGCCGCGACATCTACGAGCAGGGCGAGGTGACCCGCGAGATCTACTCCTTGCGCGGGACGGTGCGCCCGGGTAATTCGGGTGGCCCGCTGTTCGACGAGAACGGGAGCGTGGTGGGCGTCGTGTTCGCGCGCTCGACGATCGACGCGGAGACCGGATACGCGATGACGCTCGACGAGATCGCTCCGGTCGTGGCAGCGGCCGGGTCGAGCGAGCCGGTGCCGTCGGGGGCGTGCGCCGCCTGACGAGTGTTCACCACAATGATGTGTACGGCGTCCACATTCTCTGTTATCGTGCAGACGTCGCCGTCCGCCACGGGCTGCGGCACGAGCCGGAGGAGGCCGTCGTGAGCACCATCCTGAATCCGTACATCAACTTCCGTGGCCAGGCCAAGGAGGCGGGCGAGTTCTACCGCTCCGTCTTCGGCGGCGAGCTGATCGGCAACACCTTCGCCGAGTTCCAGATGCCCGTCGGCCCCGACGAGGCCGACTTGATCATGCACTCCCAACTCACGACGCCCGGTGGGCTCACGCTGATGATCTCCGACGTGCCTTCGCACATGGACTTCACCTCCGGCACCAACATCAGCATCTCGTTGAGCGGCGACGACGAGACCGAGCTGCGCGGCTACTTCGACAAGCTCGCCGAGGGCGGCACCGTCACCGTGCCGCTCGAGCAGGCGCCGTGGGGCGACAGCTTCGGGCAGGTCACCGACAGGTTCGGCATCGGCTGGCTCGTCAACATCGCCGGCCCGAAGTAGCCCCGGCCGGGCCGCTTCGGGGGCATGCTGAAAGGCATGACGACGACAGCTCGGTCGACCGGTCAGCCGGAGACACAGCCCGAACTCAAGAAGGTCATGGGGCCCAAGCTCCTTCTGCTGTTCATCATCGGCGACATCCTCGGCACCGGGATCTACGCGCTCACCGGTCAGGTGGCGGCCGAAGTGGGCGGTGCGGCGTGGCTGCCGTTCCTGATCGCCTTCGTGGTGGCCACGATCACCGCCTGCTCCTACCTCGAACTCGTGACGAAGTATCCGCAGGCGGCCGGGGCGGCGCTGTACACGCACAAGGCCTTCGGCATCC